>CAZRQD010000001.1:0-74650 GCA_964602365.1 uncultured Acutalibacter sp.
GACCTGATAGACTGCCTGCCGGAGGCATTTATGTCGCTTCGCGGATAAAGACGGGACGGGAATTTTTCTATTGACTAACCGGATAATATCTGGTATGCTTTCCTTTGCTTTAGGAGGGCAAGAACATGTATTATTATCTCTGGATATTTTTTATCTTCGGCTTTCTCGGCTGGTGCGCCGAGGTAGTCTATGCGGCGTTTAAGGAAAAACGCTTCGTAAACCGGGGCTTTCTAAACGGCTCCATCTGTCCAATCTACGGCGTCGGCATGGTACTGATAGATTTTTTACTGAAGCCGTTTGTGGATTTCCTGCCCGCAATGCTCATAGGCTGTATGCTCTTGGGTACGGGACTTGAATGGCTGACGAATTTCGCGCTTGAAAAGATCTTCAAACAAAAGTGGTGGGACTACTCTGACCAGCCGCACAACTTAAACGGCTATATCTGCCTAAAATTCGCGCTTCTCTGGGCAGTCGCCGGGACCGCCTCAGAGCTGTTCCTCGTACCTCTCGCGAGGCGTCTGGTCTCTTATATGAACAGAACCTTGGGCTGGGTTCTGCTTATAGTGCTCCTCTCCATCTTCTTTGCGGACCTCATTGTCACGGTGGTTTCGATCATCGGCCTAAATAGCAGGCTGAGGAATATCGAAGATATTAAGACAAAGATGGAAGAGGACTCTCCAAAACTTGACGAAAGCGAAAGTATGCGATCGCATGAGCAGTCAGCGGAGCTTAAGAAGAGATATAGCAAGTATACGGACGTAAACATCCTATACCGGAGGTTAATCAGGGCTTTCCCCAACCTCCGTTCTCTCAAGCACAACGAGGCGCTTGAGGAGGTTAGGAAAAATCTAAACGTCCTAAGCCAGCGCTCCACCGAAAAAATCAAGAAGAGAAACGAGGCCGCGGCCGCGGCGTACGAGGACCGGCTCCCCGAGGGAGCGGAGCGTCCGTTCGCATACGGCATCTGTTTTACCAAGCTCTTCTGGGTCTTCTTCCTCGGCAGTTTTATCGGATGTATTGTAGAGACTGCGTTCGCATTCGTCCGCTACCGCAGCTTTGAGGTGAGAACGAGTGTGGTGCTTGGTCCGTTTGTGCTGATCTACGGGCTTGGGGCCGTGCTCTTCACGCTGATTCTCCGAAAGCTGTATAACCAAAGCGATATGCTGATAATCCTATCCAGCATGGTGATCGGCGCGGTGTTCGAATATCTCTGCAGTCTCTTCCAGCAGATGATCTTCGGCACCGTCTCCTGGGATTATTCCAGCAAATCCCTCGGCATAGGCGGCCGCACAAGCATAGTCTACTCCTTCTTCTGGGGCATTTTGGGCGTCGTGTGGATCAAGGATCTCTACCCCATGATTTCCCGGATGATAGAGAGAATACCCAAAAAATGGGGACGTCCTCTCACAGCCGTTGCCGCGGTATATATGGCGGTGAATATCATAATCTCCGCCGGGGCAATGTTTAGGAGCAACCAGAGGATAAATGACATTCCCGCGACAAATCCCGTACAGGAGTTCTTCGATCGCTTCTATCCGGATGAGACGATGAACTTCTTCTACCCCAATATGAAATACGTCGGTCCCCTAGACCTGCCAAAACCGGGCGCCGGGGATGAATCGGCGGTTTCGGGGTCCGCGCAAAATCCTTAAATAACAGGGCTGCCGGAAAATCGGCAGCCCATTTTGATCCTCAGAACAGCAGGTCATAATTTACCGGGGTGAGGAACAGCTCTCTCACCCTGTCAAAATCCCCAGACTGCCCCAGCGCCCACATCAGCTTTGTGACGGTGGACTCAAGCGTCATGTCGTGGGATTCCAAGACCCCGTAATGCCGCATAAGCCTGTGCCCGACCTGATACGCCGAGAGCTCGCTTCCCTCCTCTGTCGCCTGCGTCGCCATCACCACATGCTTTCCCTTACTAAGCAGCTCCTCCAGCTCCCCTAAGTAGAGGTCGGGTATTCCGCCGACGCCGTAACTCTCGATAATCAGCCCGTCGCAGAGCTCCCCGGCTGAGAGCAGCGCCCCCTTTGGCATACCGGGGATAAGCTTTAAGAGCATTACCCTCTCGCTGAGATTTTTGTAGAATCTGGGATTATCCTCCCCTGCAAAAGGAATATAGCGGACGACCCTTCCGTCGCGGATACTGGCAAGGTCGGGGAAATTTATGCTGGAGAAGGCGTTGTAGCTTTTGGAGCGCGTCTTGTGCGCGCGCGTCCCGGCTATTACATGCCCGTCAAATATTATGCATACCCCGCCCTTTCCCGAAGCCGCGTAGAGCAGGCTGTCCAGCAGATTTTGTCTCGCATCAGTATCCTCCATATCTATTGGCTTTTGCGAGCCTGTCAGGACTATCGGCTTGCAGGTTCCCTGCACAAGATAGGAGAGCGCTGCGGCGGTGTATGCCATCGTATCCGTTCCGTGGCAGATGACAAAGCCGTCATAGCTTTGGTAGTTCTCCTCTATTATCCCGGCAAGGATTTTCCAATGCGATGGCATGATGTTCGTACTGTCGATGGTCATAGGACTGAGAGAGTCAACCTCGCAGAACTCTTTTGCGCGCGGAACCCTCTCCAGCAGCTCCGCGGGCTCTAAACCGGGTATAAGCCCGTCATTAGTCCTCTTTGAGGCTATTGTCCCCCCGGTAGCTATAAGCAGAACCCTTTTCATTCATCCCGCCTCCCCGCAAGAGAATACTATCATTTTTGGAATAAGATTTCAACTGCTATTGCGTATACTTTAAAAAGCTGGTACAATGTCCACGAAAACGAAAGGAGCGGTATATATGTGGGTAGTTTTCGCGCTGCTCTCTGCGATATTCGCAGCGCTGACCTCAATACTTGCCAAGGTGGGGATAGAGGGGGTAAACTCTAACCTTGCCACGGCCATAAGGACCGTAGTCGTCCTTGCGATGAGCTGGGGCATGGTCTTCATCACGCACGCACAGTCGGGGCTCTCCTCCATATCCAAAAAGAGCTGGCTCTTTCTGATCCTCTCAGGCCTTGCGACAGGGGCCTCTTGGCTCTGCTACTACTATGCCCTGCAGATTGGCGACGTAAGCAAGGTTGTGCCGATTGACAAGCTCAGCGTGGTATTTACCCTTGTCCTCGCATTCATTTTCCTGCACGAGCAATTCACGCCGAAGTCCCTCATAGGCTGCGTTCTGATAGGCGCGGGGACCCTCCTCATGGCTATCTGACGGCGAGAGGATAGGTTATCACCATGCGAAAGCTCTTAAAATACATTTCCCCATATAAAAAGGAATGTATCCTCGGCCCGCTCTTTAAACTGCTGGAGGCCTCTTTCGAATTGATGGTCCCATTGGTAATGGCGCGGGTCATAGACCGGGGTGTCGCCCAAAACGACCGCGGCGCTATTTACCAAAGCGCCATACTGTTGGTGGCGTTCGGCGTCATCGGGCTGATATCCGCTATAACCGCGCAGTATTTCGCAGCAAAGGCCTCGGTGGGTTTTGCCGCCAATGTGAGGGCGGCCCTATTTAGGCATATCCAAAAGCTGGACTATGCCGCGCTGGATGGGGCAGGCTCCTCCACCCTGCTTAACAGGATGACGAGCGACCTAAACCAGGTGCAAAACGGGGTAAACCTGACCTTAAGGCTGCTTCTGCGCTCCCCGCTTGTGGTCTTCGGCGCGATGATCATGGCCTTCACCATAGACTTTAAGGCAGCACTTGTTTTCGCGGTGATTATCCCTATCCTAGGGGCAGTGGTATTTGGCATCATGCTCTGGACCCTCCCGCGCTACAAAGAGGTGCAGGGAAAACTGGACAAAGTCCTCCTCACCGCCAGGGAAAACCTGACCGGCGTTAGGGTGGTGAGGGCCTTCGGCAGGGAGGAAAGCGAGACCGCCCGCTTTTCGCAGGAGAATGCCGCCGTGGCCTCAAGCCAGATCTCTGTGGGGCGCGTCTCCACCCTGTTAAATCCCCTCACCTTCTCGCTGATAAATTTGGCTACACTCGTACTGATCTGGGTCGGCGGGCTGAGAGTGGATACCGGCGCGCTGACGCAGGGGCAGGTGGTCGCGCTTATCAACTATATGGCGCAGATTCTCACAGAGCTGATAAAGCTTGCAGATCTCATCATCAATATCTCCCGCGCCTTGGCCTGCGCAGGCAGGGTGGAGGCTGTCCTGGAGATCTCCCCGGGCATGGCTTCAGGAAAATCTTCCCCGCCGCAGCCAAGGGGAGAGGTTAAATTTGAAAACGTATCCTTCCGCTACCCCGGCGCCGGCGGCGACTGCCTAAGCTCTGTCAGTTTTGTCGCAAAACCGGGCGATACCATCGGCATAATAGGAGGCACCGGCAGCGGAAAAACCGCACTGATAAACCTCATCCCCAGACTCTATGACGCGAAAGAGGGCAGGGTCCTTTTAGACGGCATGGACGTGAGACATTATCCTTTGGAGACTTTGAGGGACCGGGTAGCGGTAGTCCCGCAGAGGGCCCAGCTATTTTCCGGCAGCGTGAGGGAAAACCTGCTCTGGGGAAACCGCAGCGCAAGCGACGGAGAGATCTGGCAGGCACTTGAGGCGGCGCAGGCAAAGGATTTTGTCTCAAAGCTGGGCTTAGACGCCCCTGTCTCCCAAGGGGGAAGAAATTTCTCAGGCGGGCAGAGACAGCGGCTCACCATAGCCAGGGCACTTTTGAAAAATCCGTCTGTCCTGATCCTAGACGACAGCATGAGCGCGCTGGACCTGGCTACAGAGGCCAGGCTGAGGGAGGCGCTGAGGTCTCTGCCTAACCATCCAACCCTGTTTATTGTATCGCAAAGGGCGGCGTCCGTGTTGGGCGCGGACCTTATAATCGTCCTTGAGGACGGGGAAGTCTCCGGCATGGGGAGGCATGGGGACCTCTTGCAGACCTCTGCGGTATACAGGGAGATCTACGAGTCGCAGTTTGGCGGGGAGGCGGAAGCTTGAAAAAGGAACCGGAAAAGAAGCTAAGGGGCGGAACCCTCAGAAAGGTTCTCCGCTATGTTGGGAGGCATAAGGCTCTCATCTCCTGCTCTCTCCTGCTTGCTGCGCTCTCAGTCGCGGGGAGCCTCTATATTCCCATTCTCACGGGCAGGGCGGTAGACTGTATTTTGGAAAAGGGGCGGGTAGATTTTTCCGCACTCTCCTCAATTCTCCTGCGTCTTGCCGTGACTGCCGTGCTGGCCGGATTTTCCCAGTGGCTGATGAACGTCTTAAATAATAGGGCGGCCTACAGCATAGTTAGGGATCTGCGAAACGATGCGTTCGCAAAGGTCTCAAAACTCCCCTTAAGCTATATAGACAGCCACCCCGCCGGGGATATTCTCAGCAGGATCGTTACGGATGTGGACCAGTTTTCAGACGGGCTGCTTATGGGGTTTACCCAGCTATTTACGGGGGTTCTCAGCATTTTGGGGACGCTTCTCTTCATGCTCTCGATAAACCCGGGGATAACCCTCGTCGTGGTGCTGGTCACCCCGGTATCTCTGCTTGTGGCGGCGTTTATAGCCAACAGGACCTATTCTATGTTCAAACTCCAGTCAGAGGCCAGGGGAAAACAGACCGGTTTTCTGGAGGAGATGGTCTCGGGCCAGAAGGTGGTAAGGGCCTTTGGCAGGGAAAAAGAGACGGAAAAAACCTTTGACGGGCTGAACGAAGATCTGAGAAGGACCTCGCTTAGGGCCACATTCTTCTCCTCCATCACCAACCCCTCCACACGGTTTGTCAATTCCCTGGTCTATACGGGCGTCGGAATAGTCGGTGCGCTCAGCGCCCTCTCCGGGAATCTGAGCATAGGACAGCTCTCCACTTTTTTAAGCTATGCCAACCAGTACACAAAACCGTTTAACGAGATATCCGGCGTTGTTGCAGAGCTGCAGAATGCGTTGGCATGCGCAGGAAGGGTCTTCGAGCTTATCGACGAGCCGCCGCGCGCAGAGGACCTCCCCGATGCCAGGGTGCTTGACAACGCCCTAGGAGAGGTGGAATTAAAAGACGTACGGTTCTCCTACCATCCTGACCGCCCGCTTATAGAAAACCTGAACCTCCACGTAACCCCCGGGGAGAGAATAGCCATCGTCGGTCCCACGGGCTGCGGAAAGACTACTGTCATAAATCTGCTGATGCGGTTCTACGACGTCGCCGCAGGCTCCATAAAGGTAGACGGCAGCGATATAAGGGAAATCACCCGGCTTAGCCTTAGGAAAAACTACGGTATGGTCCTGCAGGATACCTGGCTTAGGACCGGTACGGTGAGGGAGAATATCTCCTACGGCAGGCCTGAAGCGACGCTTGATGAGGTGATCTCCGCCGCGAAGGCCGCACACGCCCACGCCTTTATCAGCCGCCTGCCCCAGGGTTACGACACCGTCCTTGGGGAGGACGGCGGCAGCCTCTCACAGGGGCAGAAGCAGCTTTTGTCCATCTCGCGCGTTATGCTCTGCCTGCCGCCAATGCTGATCTTGGACGAGGCCACAAGCTCTATAGATACCCGCACAGAGATGAGGATTCAAAAAGCCTTCGCAAAGCTGATGAAGGGCCGCACCAGCTTCATCGTCGCGCACAGGCTCTCCACCATCCGCGACGCCGACATGATCCTGGTAATGCGCGACGGACATATCATAGAGCAGGGGAAGCATGAGGAGCTTCTAAAAAAGGGAGGCTTCTACCGCGAGCTCTATGAGAGCCAGTTTGTAAGACCCGAAGAGACGCTTTAATAAATATTTGGAAATATGCGAGAGGAGCCGTCCACCTAGGACGGCCCCTTTTCGATTTAACAGATTATTATTTGGAGAGCAAGCCCTTCTTCTTCCCATACAAAAGGATGACAAAGCCGCAGGCAAAGAGCAGAGCTAAGCTGATGACACCAATTGAGTTGCGCCCCGTAAGCTGGGTGAAAAACGCGACCAGCATCGGGCCTATGACGGCGGCAAACTTGCCGAAGATGTCGAAGAAGCCGAAGTACTCGTTAGAGCGCTCTGGCGGGATGAGCTTTCCGAAATAGGAGCGGGAGATGGCCTGAATACCGCCCTGCACGGTGCCTACCATGAAGGCCATGCACCAGAAGAGGATCAGCGAGAACCTCAAAGCACCCTCGTCCCCGGGATGCTGCTCCACATTGAAGCCCATGAAGAAGCCGACAATACATATGAAGAAGTATACACAGACGGCTCCGCTTAGGATATTCACAGAGCCTATCTTCTCTGCCAGCTTGCCAAACAAGATGGAGAACGGCACCGCCACCACCTGCGTGAGAAGCAGGGCTAGGATCATGCTGATATTGTCCAGCCCCAGCCTGGAGCCGTAGGAGGTGGAGACGGAGATGACCGTATTCACGCCGTCGATATAGAAGAAGTACGCCAGCATGAAGAGGAGAATACCCTTGTCCTTGAGGATCTCCTTAGCTGTTTTCAGCAGATTGCTAAAGCTTGACCGCACCAGATGCCCCGTACTCTCAACATAGTTTACCTGCTCCAGATTCTTAAGCGCCGGTATGCTGAATATCAGCCACCACACAGAGGTAAGGACTATCACCAGTTTGAACGCCAGAGGATTGTCCATGCCCATCACCAAAAGGATGATTATCGAAAGTACGAAAGGTATGGTGCTGCCGCCGATATATCCCATGGCGTAACCCCAGGAGGATACCCTGTCCATGCGCTCCGGCGTGGTGACGTCTGTCAGGAACGAGTCATAGAACAGGCAGGAGCCGGAGAACCCGATATGCGAGATCACATACCCCACCAGCAGCATTTGATAATTGTTGAAAAATGCATTCAACAGTGTGAACAGCACGCCGGCAACCAAAAACCCCGCGAACAGCTTTTTCTTTTTGCCCTTGTGGTCTCCCAGCGCCCCCATTACCGGCGCCAGTATTGCCGTGATAAATGTTGCCGCGCTGGTCCCGTAGCTCCAGAGGACCAGGTTATCCGCACCGTGCTGCGCGCAGACCATCCCAAAATATATGGGAAAGATAACGGCAAGGATATTCGTGGCGTAGACGGAGTTGGCCCAGTCGTAAAGTATCCAGCTCCACTCGGACTTGGTGAATTTGTCTCTTGGCTTTTTAGCCATAATGATCCCTTCTCTCAGGCTGTTTTGATTATTCTAACAAATAATGTCTTCTTTTGCAAGTTTTTTTGTCATTTTTTTGTGATTATTTCTCCCCTCACAAAATCCTCCCCCGCCTCCGTAATCCTCACCGGGAGAATATCTCCGCAGACGGGGCAAGCGCTCTCGGCCCTCACCGGGGTGTAGTTCTCGGTATATCCCGAATATATGCGATCGCATACCTTTCCTTCAAAGAGGACGTTTTCGGTCCTCCCTACCTGGGAGAGCATAAACTCTTTTCTGGATTCCGCCCCCGCTTTTGCCATATGGCGCGCGCGCTCCTCCTTTACCGCCCTCGGAATCTGCCCGGGGGCGTTATACGCGGCGGTGCCGGGTCTGCGGGAATATGGAAATACGTGGATTTTCGCGAACCCTATCCTCCTTACAAACTCCAGAGATTCGGCGAACTCCTCCTCAGTCTCCCCGGAAAATCCCACCATCACGTCAGTCGTAAGGGCGCACCCGGGGAAGACCTCTCTTAAGTCCTCGCAGATCTGCTCAAACTCGGCAGCGGTATACCGGCGGTTCATGCGTTTTAGGGTCTCGTCGCACCCGCTTTGCAGGGAGAGGTGAAACTGCGGCATAAGCTTTTTCTGTCCGCTAAGCCTTGTTATGACCTCGGCGGTCAGCGCCTCCGGTTCAAGAGAGCTAAGCCGCACGCGGCAAATCCCCCCGCAGGATGCGATCGCATCGATCGCATCGCAGAGGTCCAGTCCCAGGTCCTGCCCGTAGCACGGCAGGTTTATGCCTGAGAGGACTACCTCCTTGTATCCGGCACCGGCCAGGGTCTCCCCCTCTTTTCTTATATCCTCCGGCGGCCTGGAGCGGACCCTCCCCCTTGCGTATGGTATTACGCAGTAGGAACAGAAGCGGTCGCATCCGTCCTCGATCTTGAGGAATGCCCTCGTTCTCCCGGAAAATTCAGAGATGGATAGCGGCTCAAATTTCTCATCCTTCCCATGCGGTGAGATTAAAACCCTCCTCACGGGGTTTTGCAGGTACTCCAAAACGGCCCTCGCCAGCGCCTTGCGGTTGGAGGTCCCCAAGATGATGTCCGCCTCCTCTATCTCCTCTGCCCTATCCGGAAAGGCCTGCGGGAAACATCCGGTAAGCACCGCCGCCGCACCGGGGTTCTCCCTCTTCAGCCGCCGTAGGGCCGATCTCATCTTCCTGTCGCTTTCTGCGGTGACGGTGCAGGAATTGACCACCACCACGTCCGCGCTCTCCCCCTCTTTGGCGCTTGTAAAACCGGCCCGCTCCATCTCCTCCAGCATTGCCTGTGATTCGTACTGGTTGACCTTACACCCCAGGGTATAAAAACGCACCTTCATCATAAGTTCTCCGTCTCCTCGTTATCCAAAGCCTCAGAAAGCTCTCCCCACTCCTTCAGAAGCTCCTCTTCACGCTCCTTTAAGGTCTCCATCTCCGCACTTATCTCGCTTAAACGCTCATAGCTCGCGGATATCCCCTCATCTGAGAGGAGCAGCTCTCTCTCGCTTATCTCCCGCTCGTTTTCCTCAATTTTCTCCTCCAGTCTGCCAAGGGCTCCTCTCATCCTGCGGAGCCTCGACTCCCTCTCCTTGCGCAGTTTGTATTGACTTTCCGGTTTATGCGGCTCATTTTCGGATGCGATCGCATCATCCCGCTTCTCCAGATAGTAGTCGTAATTGCCAAGATAAAGTTTGGCTCCGCTTTCAGAGAGAAAATAGAGCTTGTCCGCCAGCTTATTTATAAGATACCTGTCGTGGGATACCACAAAGAGTGTGCCGTCGTATCCCAAAAGGGCGTCCTCCAGCGCCTGTGCGGAACTTATGTCCAGGTGGTTGGTCGGCTCATCCAGGAGGAGAAAGTTTGCCTTAGAGAGCATCAGCCTAAGCAGCAAAAGCCTTGCCCTCTCCCCTCCGGAGAGGGAACCCACCTGTTTAAACACGTCCTCCCCCTTAAACAGAAAAACCGCTAAAGCGCTTCTTATCTCGGTCTGCGTCATCTTTGGGTATAGATCCCAGATCTCGTCTATCACGGTCTCTTCATCGTGCAGGCTCATCTGGTTCTGCTCGTAATACCCGGGCTCTACACCCGTGCCAAGTTTTACGGTCCCGGAGTCTGCCCGGTACTGTCCCAAAAGAATCTTCAGCAAGCTCGTCTTTCCGCACCCGTTGGGCCCTATCAGAAAGACCTTTTCTCCCCGCCTTATCTCCAAATTCACCCCGCTAAACAGGACCTTCCCGGAAAAGGATATACTCAGATCCCTGGCATTCAGCACCTCATCCCCGCTCCTGCGGCTGGCCTTAAACTTGAAGCGTATGCCCTCGGGGTCCTCCCCGGGCTTTACCAAAGAGGCGTTTAGTCTGTCCAAAGTATGCTGTTTGCTGGCTATTGTTCTGAAATTTCTCTCCTGCCCAAACTGCCTCTGCTGTTCGATCATCCCCTCCACCCGCTCTATCTCCCTGCGGGTATTCTCATATACCCTCTCCTGCGCTATCCGCATCTCCTCCTTTAAAGAGAGGAACCTGGAATAATTCCCGCCATAGCTTTGCAGGCTGCCGTTCGTAATCTCAAAAGTCCGCTCCGTAACCCTGTCCAGAAAATACCTGTCGTGGCTCACCACGATATAGGCCCCGGGGAAATTTCTGAGGAAATCCTCCAGCCACTCCACAGAGCTTATGTCCAGATGGTTGGTCGGCTCGTCTAAAAGGAGAAGGTTCGCACCGCTTAAAAGCAGTTTCGCAAGCCCAAGTTTAGCCTTCTGCCCGCCGGAGAGCACCCCCACCAAACTGTTTATCTGCCCCTCTGAAAATCCCAGGCCGATAAGCGCACTCTTCACCCTCGCGCGGTAGGTAAGCCCGCCGGAATACTCAAACCTCTCCCTCAGCTCATCCTGCCGGGATATGAGGGCTTTCAGCCTCGCAGGGTCATCCTCTCTCCTTAGTCTGCGGTTTACCTCCTCAAGCTCCTCCTCCAACTCGATCAGCGGGGAAAATACCGTCATCACCTCGTCATAGGCGGTCTTCGCGAGATCTCTGCAGACGTGCTGCTCCATATATCCCAGCTTTGCCTCCCGCCCGTAGGAGACAGAGCCCTTAGACGGCTCGTACTCTCCGGTCAAAACCTTTAGGAGAGTGGTCTTTCCGCTGCCGTTTGGGCCAACCAAACCTATATGTTCTGATTTTTGCATCTCGAAATTTATATTTTCAAGGATAAGTGCGTCGCCCAAATTCTGCGTGACGCCCCGCACCGTGAGAATTGCCACGGGTCATTCCCCCTTTAGCCCTGACAGGGGTATTATATAGGAAAATATTCCTTCTGGCAAGTGGTAGAAATCCGCGAAAATTTTTCTTGACATTTTTCCAAAACCGGTCTATACTCTGGAAAGTAGATGACTTGCGGGCGTAGTTCAATGGCAGAACATCAGCTTCCCAAGCTGAATACGAGGGTTCGATTCCCTTCGCCCGCTCCAGTTTAAGGTTCCAAACGCAGTCGGCGTTTTGGGGCCTTTGTTTTTCCATTTTTTGCCATTTTGGACTAAAAACCCCAGGGCATCTGCCCCGGGGAGTTTTCATTCTATGTATACATTCTATATATGTTATTGGTTGGTTTTTCTTTGAAATGCTTAGGCGCAGTTGGCCTGCAGGGTTTTTAGCTCCTCCCTCAGCTCTTTGGGGAGTTTGTCGCCGAACTGCTTGTAGAATTCCTCTACGCCGGCGGCCTCTTTTGCCCACTTTGCCTTGTCGATGTCTAAGATCTTCTGCAGCTGCTCCTCTGTGAGGTCCAGCCCTTCAAGGTTGATGTCCTTGGCGTACGGGACATAGCCAATAGGCGTCTCCTTCGCGTCCACGGTACCCTCGCAGCGCTTGATGATCCACTCTATTACCCTGAGGTTGTCGCCGAAGCCCGGCCAGATGAAATTGCCGTTCTCGTCCACGCGGAACCAGTTGACGTTGAAGATCTTGGGGGCCTTGTCGCCAAGGACCTTGCCCATATCTATCCAGTGCTGGAAATAATCTCCCATATGGTATCCGCAGAACGGGAGCATGGCCATGGGGTCGCGCCTTACGACGCCGACCTGCCCGGCGGCGGCCGCTGTGGTCTCAGAGCCTGTGATGGAGCCGACAAATACGCCGTTGTTCCAGTTCTTGGACTGGTAGACCAGCGGAACGGTGTCGGGTCTGCGCCCGCCGAAGATTATCGCGGAGACCGGCACACCCTTGGGGTTCTCAAACTCGCTGGAGAGGCAGGGGCAGTTCTTAGTGGGTGCGGTGAAGCGGCTGTTGGGATGCGCCAGCTTGTTCCCTGCGGCGACATACTCCGGTCCGTTCACATGCTCGCCCTTCCACTCCTCGGCGTTCACGGGAGGATTCTTGTCCAAGCTCTCCCACCAGACAGTGTTGTCGTCCAAATTTCTGGCGACGTTTGTGAAGATGGCACCCTTCTGCGTGGAGATAAGCGCATTGGGGTTAGACTTCATGTTGGTTCCTGGCGCAACGCCAAAGAACCCGTTTTCAGGATTTATGGCATAGAGCCTGCCGTCCTCACCCTTGCGCATCCAGGCGATGTCGTCGCCCACTGTCCAGACCTTATATCCCTTGGCCTTGTATCCCTCCGGGGGAATCATCATGGCCAGGTTGGTCTTGCCGCAGGCGGACGGGAAGGCAGCGCAGACATATTTGATATCCCCGTCGGGCTTCTCCACGCCAAGGATCAGCATATGCTCGGCCATCCAGCCCTCGTTTTTAGCCTGATAGGAGGCTATGCGCAGGGCAAAGCACTTCTTGCCCAAAAGCACGTTCCCGCCGTAAGCGGAGTTTACGGAGATGATGGTATTGTCCTCCGGGAACTGGCAGATCCACCGCTTCTCGGGGTCAACGTCGCATTTGGCGTGCAGGCCGCGGACCCAGTCGTCGCTGTCGCCAAGCACGTCTAGGACTTTCTGCCCAACCCTCGTCATTATGGACATGTTCAGAACGACATAGATGGAGTCGGTGACCTCTATGCCTATCTTGGCGAGAGGAGAGCCAATCGGCCCCATGGAATAGGGAATAACATACATTGTGCGGCCGCTGTAGCTTCCGCGCGCGATATCGAAAAGCATCTTGTAGGCGGCGCCGGGTTCCATCCAGTGGTTGGTGGGACCTGCGTCCTCTTCCTTCCTAGAGCAGATGAGCGTGCGGTCTTCCACCCTTGCCACGTCGTTTGGCGCAGTGCGGTGATAGTAGCAGCCGGGGAGTTTCTCCTCGTTTAGCTTGATCATCTCACCTGTCTCAACAGCTTCTTTCCTAAGCTCCTCAAGCTGTTCCTCGCTGCCGTCGATCCACATGACAGACGCGGGCTTGACAAGAGCTTTCATCTCTTCCAGCCAGCTGAGGACTGTCTTGTTCTCAGTCATCTTTATTAACTCCTTTCGCCCAAAGGGACTTAAAATTTGCAAAATGCCGGGCGACCTAGCCCACTCTTATTTTAGCATATGCGGGAAAAAATATCAATGAAGAATTTGTAAACGTGTAGTTTCTCAAAAACCGCCGGGTTTTTTAGAGAAAGTTTATTATCGTATCTCTCCCCCCTGCGGTGTGGAGAGAGATATACTCAGAAAGCAAATGCTCCAAAAAGGCCTGGGTTTTTTGGGTTTTTCCTTAAATTCTCGCAGTGAAATTTTCCCTATCTTCCAAAAAGATTCTTAAGCCAGTTTGCGAAGGCGTCTGCGCCGAAGACCGCCAGCATCACAAGAGAGATGAAGATCACTACCAACAGTATCTCAAATACTATACGTTTTGGGTTTGTGCGGGTTTCCGGAACGTCCTCCCCCGTCTCCCGCTCCACCTCTTTAGAGACCTCCCGTGCGATCTCCTCTGCCCGCTCCATCTTATCATATCTCACAGAGATATTCTTGTCGGTCGGCATGGCAGTGCTGTCATAGGTAAAGCTGCCGGAGGGGACCTCCAGAGCCTCAAACTCAATGCCTTCCGCCGCGAACCTCTCGGAGAGAAGATTTGCGGTATAGAGGTCAGCGCGCTGTAAAAATACCATATCATCCCCCGAAAGCGGCCTTAGCCGGGGATTTCTGCAGTTGGGGCACCTCCTGGCACCGTCCTGCGCGATTCCCTTGCATCTCTCGCAGTAGAGCATAAAAGCCTCCTCTATGCGTTAAATTCACAGAAAGCGAACCGCGGCAAGCAAATGAGGACTTGCCGCGGCAGCATGGCGGAGAAGATGGGATTTGAACCCATGCGCCGGTTTCCCGACCTACTCCCTTAGCAGGGGAGCCCCTTCACCACTTGGGTACTTCTCCCTGGCGAAGAAATTGGCGGAGAGGAAGAGATTCGAACTCTTGGCTCCTTGCGGAGTCACTGGTTTTCAAGACCAGCTCCATAAACCACTCGGACACCTCTCCATATCCGGCGTGATTAGGATTTTACCACATCCACCCCAACAATGTCAATAATTTTTTTGAGAAAGCTTTGAATTTGCCCCTTTTAGTAAATTCCCAAAGTAAGTTCCACAGTGGAATTTACTTTGAAAATTTACGAGATGTGAAATTTTCGTAAACAGTTGGGTTTAGGCGGTTTATACGGTTGCAGATGAACAAAAATTCTGGTATAATAAAAATACACCGCAGGCTTTTGGGGCGTTGCCGCCGTGGAAAAAGCCCGCGGAAAATAATGACAGGGAGAGAAAATGATGGAAAGGTATTTCGGAGAGAGTACGCCAAAACTGGGCTTTGGACTGATGAGGCTGCCAAAACTCAGCGACGGGAGCATCGACGTCGAGCAGGTGAAAGAGATGGTAGATCTCTTTATGGGCGCCGGGCTTACGTATTTTGACACCGCCTACGTCTACGATAACGGCGAGAGCGAGAAGGCTGCAAAACTCGCGCTTGTTGACAGATACCCCAGGGAGAGCTATACCCTTGCCACGAAGCTCTGCGCGTGGATGGGAGATCCCACCGAGGAGGCGGCCAAGGGCCAGTTTTACACCAGCTTAGAGCGCACCGGCGCGGGATATTTCGACTATTACCTGCTCCACGCCATACAGCGCAACAACTATAAGGTATACGACGATTTCCATATTTGGGATTTTGTCAAAGAGCAGAAGGAGAAAGGTCTCATAAAACATTACGGCTTCTCCTTCCATGCGGACCCGGAGCTTTTGGACGAGCTGCTGACCGCCCACCCCGACGTGGATTTTGTCCAGCTGCAGATTAACTATGCGGACTGGGATAATCCCGGCGTGCTTTCCAGGCAGTGCCTGGAGGTCGCCAAAAAACACGGCAAGTCAGTGACTGTCATGGAGCCGGTAAAGGGCGGCGCGCTTGCCAACCCCATAGAATCAGTGCAGAAGATATTCAAAGAGGCCAATCCAAAGGCATCCTGCGCCTCCTGGGCCATTCGCTTCGTCGCGAGCCAGGACAATATCATAACCGTCCTCTCCGGAATGTCTAACGTGGAGCAGATGAAGGACAATATCTCCTATATGAAGGACTTCAAACCCATGACCGAGGAGGAGTTCAAGGTCATTGACAGGGCCAGGGCTGCCCTAAACGCAGACAAATCCATCCCATGCACCGCCTGCCACTACTGTACGGAGAACTGCCCCATGCAGATACCGATCCCGGAGATCTTCCACGTGGTGAACCGCCAGGGGAATCAGCCCGCCTTCAGGGGGATAAGGGAGTACAATATCGCGACAGAGGGCAGAGGAAAGGCCTCCCAGTGCCTGCAGTGCGGCCAGTGCGAGGGTGCTTGCCCGCAGCATCTGCCAATTATCACTTACTTAAAAGAGGCAGCGGAGCGTTTCGAACAGTAAAAAAGGCCTGGGTTTTTTGGGTTTTTTCATTGCCCACACCTAAAGCCGAGAGAAGTGAAAAAATCTGGGTTTTTCTCCCGCTAAAAAAG
Organism: uncultured Acutalibacter sp.; assembly: GCA_964602365.1. GTDB lineage: Bacteria > Bacillota > Clostridia > Oscillospirales > Acutalibacteraceae > Acutalibacter. Next base: position 15,987 of record CAZRQD010000001.1, read on the forward strand.
CGGGAGAAAACTTTTTGTGCGGCTTTACCTAAAGCCGAGAGAAGTGAAAAAGCCTGGGTTTTTCTCCGTCCAAAAAAGTAGGAGAAAACTTTCTCCACAGTTTCACCTCAAGCTGAGAGAAGTGAAAAAATCTCCCCGCAAAAAACGGGGAGATTTTTTCAGCTTAGATTTTTATCCCAAGTTTTTTCGCGATCTCCTCGGGAGTCATCCCGGTCTCTTTCGCCTTTGTGACCACAGAGCGATAATTAATGGGACTTACAATCTTCTTCTTCTGCTGCTCCAGTTTCTCAATCTGCTCTTTCTTTTTCGCGATTTTCTCATCGATTTCAGCAATGCGTTCCTCAACGCTTCTTCTTGTTGGCACGAAAAATCATCCTTTCATATCAGTCTAGATAAACTATACACTTTAGAATATTATCTGTCAAGACTTATTTTATTGTTTTTCGGAAATTATTTGTTTCTTACAATTGTTTTACGTGGGTATAATAGAGTAGAGGAAAGTAAAAAGCCGGTGAGAAGACGGTTTTATCTATCTTAAGCATTCTCATAAAGTTATATGAGGTTATTTCTCCGCGGGTACAAAGACCACGTTTTGCTCTCCTAAAACTCCCCTAAGCGCTTTTAAGAGTGCGTCGTTCGCATCTGTCGCCATGCGCGCGGGGGCCTTTAGGAGTTTTCCCGTATCCTCAAAATAGAGATACAGCGGGTCGCGGCCGCCCTCAAAAATAGAGGTAAAACGCAGGGCTTTCTCATACTCCGCACAGTCCTTAGAGGGGAAGCGGAGGTAGAGTCCCGGGCGGGAATGTCTACTTGCGGGGGGAGTTTCTTTTCTTGCGGGATTAGCCGCCGCAGGTCTCTTCTTTGGGTCGGGAGGGGAGGCAACCTTCTCGCAGAGGAGTTCGGCACCCTTGTCCTCCGTAAAACTCAGCCGGCCGGAGATCTCGAGCTCTACCCCCTCGGAGAAGACCCCGCGGTACTGCTCTGCCACGGCTGGAAATACTAAAACGGATATGTCCCCAAAGAGATCCTCCAGCGTGAGGAAGGCCATTTTTGCCCCGGACTTCACATATTTCTCCCTCATCTCTACGATTATCCCCAAGACAGTGACCCTCTCCCCGTCGCGGTAGGGCCCGTTCCCGTCGGCGGCGCACTGCGCCAGCTCGTCTGTGCGGGCATAGGAGCCGCCATCGTAGAGCTCAGCGTAGGCCATCATGGGGTGGCCGGAGAGATACATTCCCGTGACGTCCCTCTCCCTCTGCAATAGGTCTGAGGGAGAGAACTCTGGCAATCTGTCAAGCGCCGGCTCGCCGTCTGCCCTAGTCTGCGGGGTGTCAAAAAAGCCCACCTGGCCGTCTATATTGTTCCGCTTTTCTCCGTCGATTTTCGACATCACGAGGTCAAGGGAGGCTATCATCTCGCGCCTGTTGTACCCAAGGCCGTCCAGCGCCCCGCAGTAGATCAGACTCTCCAGCGCGCGGGAGTTGAGCTCTTTGCCCGCGGTTCTGCGGCAGAAGTTCCAGAAGGAGACGTACTTCCCGTTTTCCTCTCTCTCAGAGATTATCCGAAGCAGCGCCGCGCGTCCAAGGTTTTTCACCGCCAAAAGCCCGTAGCGGATGCTATCGCCGGTAACTGTAAAGCCAAGATCGCTCTCGTTCACATGCGGTGGCAGGACGGGGATGCCCAGTCTCCTGCACTCCCCCATATACTCTACTGCCTTTTCCGCCCTGACACTGGAGAGCAGGGCGGCCATATATTCTTTGGGATAGTGGTGCTTCAGATAGGCGGTCTCATAGGCCAGCACCGCATAGCAGGCGGCGTGGGCCTTGTTGAAGGCGTAGGACGCGAAGTTCTCTATCTCCCTGAAGAGCTCCTCCGCGACATTCTCCGGTATGCCCCTTCTCAGGCAGCCGTCCACAGTGTAGTTTCCGCTTTCATCGCGCTCCCCGTAGATAAAGACCTTCTTCTCCCGCTCCAGGACATCGCGCTTTTTCTTGGACATGGCCCTCCGCACGATATCGGCCCTGCCCATGGAATACCCCGCAAGTTCCCTGAAAATCTGCATGACCTGCTCCTGGTAGATTATGCACCCACTTGTGACCTCCAGGATTGGCCTTAGCTTCTCGTGAAGATATTTTGTGCGTTCAGGATGCTGTTTGTTTTCCAGATACTGCGGGATAAACTGCATTGGGCCTGGGCGGTAGAGAGAGATTACGGCGGTGATATCCTCTATGCTCCTGCTTCCCGCCTGCATGGTAAGCCTTCGCATGCCGGGAGATTCCAGCTGGAAGACGCCGGATGTCTCCCCGGCGGAGAGCATGTCGAAAACTCCCTGGTCATCATCTGGGACGGATTCTATATTGAAGCCGGGTTCTGTCTTTCGCACGAGGTTCTGCGCCCTCTCTATAACCGAGAGATTTCTCAGCCCGAGAAAATCCATCTTGAGAAGACCCAAATCCGCTATCACATTCATCGTGAACTGCGCCACGACAGAGTCGTCGTTTTTGGCAAGCGGGACATAGTCCGTCACGGGACGGTCCGTTATAAGCACCCCCGCGGCGTGGGTGGAGGCATGCCGCGGCATACCCTCTAGCTTCATCGCCATCTCTATCAGATTCTTTATCTGCGGGTCCCCGTCCATCCTGTCCTTGAGGTCCTTAGAGCGCTCCAAGGCTTCGGCAATGGTTATATGCAGATCCATCGGCACCAGCTTAGCGACCTGGTCCACCTGGCTGTAAGGGATGCCCATGACCCTCCCCACGTCCCGTATGGCCGCGCGCGCCGCCATCGTCCCGAAGGTCACTATCTGCGCCACATGGTCCTCCCCGTACTTGTCCATGACATAGCGGATTATCTCGTCCCTGCGCTCGTCTGAAAAATCTATGTCAAAATCGGGCATGCTCACGCGCTCGGCGTTTAGGAACCTCTCGAAGATCAGGTTGTAGCGGATGGGGTCCACGTTGGTTATGCCAACGCAGTAGGCGGCAAGGCTCCCCGCACCCGAACCCCTCCCCGGGCCCACGGGGATTCCCGCACTTCTCGCATATCTCACAAAATCCCAGACGATGAGGTAGTAGTTGACATATCCCATAGAGCTGATGACGGAGATCTCGTAATCCAGGCGCTCTTTCACGCTCTGTTCGGGGTTCTTGCCGTAGCGCCTCTCAAGCCCCTCATAGCAGAGCCTCTTAAAATAGCTCTCGCTGTCAGAGCCGTCCGCGGGCTCAAAGCGCGGGAGGCGTGTCTTGCCAAACTCTATCTCTACATTGCAGCGCTTCGCTATCCTCTCAGTATTATCTATTGCCTCGGGGTGGTCGGGGAAGAGAGCTCTCATCTCCTTCTCGCTCTTCAGATAGAACTCCTCTGTGGAGAAGCCCATTCCCGTCTCATCCTGCAGCGTCCTGCCGGTCTGTATGCAGAGCAGGACGTGGTGCATCTCATGGTCCTCTCTATCTATATAGTGGCAGTCATTTGTCGCTACAAGCGGGATTCCCGTCTCCTCGGAGATACTTACGATCTGCCTTAGGACCTCTTTCTCCTCCCTAAGTCCGTGGTTCTGTATTTCCAAAAAATAATTTCCCCTGCCAAAGATGCGGTCATATCTCACCGCTGCAGACTTGGCCTCCTCATACTCCCCCCTCAGTATAAGCCTCGGCACCTCTCCCCCTAAGCAGGCAGAGAGCGCTATCAGACCCTCGTGGTACTGCTCCAGCAGCTCATAGTCCACGCGGGGACGGTTGTAAAATCCCTCTGTAAACCCCTTGGAGACCAGCATTATGAGGTTTTTATATCCCGTCTCGTTCTCGCAGAGCAGGACAAGGTGACGGCTCTCCCAGTCAAACTCATGGACCATGTCAAAGCGGGTCCTCGGTGCGACATAGACCTCACAGCCGATAATCGGCTTGATACCCCTCGCTTTGGCGGCCTTGTAAAAATCTATTACGCCGTACATGACGCCGTGGTCGGTTATAGCCATGGCGTCCTGCCCCATCTCCTTTGCCCTGTCCAGGACCCTTTCTATACGGCAGGCGCCGTCAAGGAGGCTGTATTCGGTATGCAGATGCAGATGGCAAAACGCCATAAAAGCCGCCTCCTAAATCAAATTCTCCGTTCGTTTCCAGTCTACCACAGGCAGGGGCATTTGTCAAATTCAAGGCAAAAGTCAGCGGAGCGGGCCGCCCGACCCGCTCCGCTTTGGGATTAAAATGATGGGAGGAAAAATTCTTTTGTCTCACTTGCCGGGTCTGGTCTCTCTGGCGGCATGGCAGGAGGAACTCATCGGGCAGCCGGCACAACCGCCGGTGCAGCCCGGCGTCTTCCTCTGCTTTCTCAGCGAACGGATGCAGAAAAACACAAGCAGCGCAACCGCCAGCAGAACCAGAATACTTCCCCAGTTTTGAGAGAGCCAAACAAACATCATGCCACCGCCTTTCAGACTTTCACGGATTTTGTCAGCTTTTCGGGCTCCTTATATGGCCTGACCAGAAGATAGATAATCGCAGCAAGCACCAGCGCGGCGAAGATAAGCCCAACCACGTTTACGCTTCCGGTAAACAGCAGCCCGAACTGGTTTATGATGAGTGCGATCGCATACGCGAAAGCGCATTGATATCCTATGGCGAAGAGAGTCCATTTAAGGCTGTTCATCTCTCTCTTTATCGCGCCCATGGCGGCGAAGCACGGCGCGCAGAGCAGGTTAAACGCCAAGAAGGAATAGCCGCTTACCATGGTAAAAGCCGCGCCGAGATTGCCGTATACTGTACCGGCGCCGCCGTAGAGGATTCCCATGGTACCGACGATGTTCTCTTTGGCGACAAGGCCAGTGATGGATGCCACGGCAGCCTGCCAGTTCCCCCAGCCAAGCGGGATGAAGATCCATGCGATCGCATTCCCTATCATGGCAAGGATGGAGTGGTCGATCTGCTCGTCTGTCAGCATGGTGAACGCGCCGTCCACAAAGCCAAAATAGGTCGTGAACCATACCAGTATGGTGGAGAGCAGGATTATGGTCCCAGCCTTCTTTATAAAGGACCAGCCGCGCTCCCACATGGAGCGGAGAACATTCCCGGCCGTGGGCCAGTGATATGCGGGCAGCTCCATGACGAAGGGAGCGGGATCTCCCGCGAAAATCTTGGTCTTTTTCAGTATTATGCCCGATACGATAATCGCACCGACGCCCAGGAAGTACGCGGACGGAGCTATCCACGGAGAGCCGCCGAATATTGCTCCGGCTATCATCGCGATAAAGGGGAGCTTCGCGCCGCAGGGGATAAAGGTGGTGGTCATGACGGTCATGCGGCGGTCTCTCTCGTTTTCTATCGTGCGGGAGGCCATAATTCCCGGAACGCCGCAGCCCGAGCCTATAAGCATGGGGATGAAGGATTTGCCGGAAAGCCCGAACTTCCTAAATATCCTGTCCATGACAAAGGCAACCCTCGCCATATATCCGCAGCTCTCAAGAAACGCCAGGAAGAAGAACAGTATGAACATCTGCGGGACAAACCCCAAAACGGCGCCGACACCGGCGACTATGCCGTCCAGAATCAGACCTTTTAGCCATTCCGCACAGCCAATAGCGTCAAGGCCGCGCTCTATCAGCGGGGGAAGTCCGGGGACCCAAATACCGTAGCCGGCAGGGTCGGGCTCTGCCGCGCCGTAAGTCTCATAGACCCCAACCGCATTCTTTAAATCAGTCCCGGTAAATGTGAGCTCCTCTTCAAGCTGCGTATCCTCGTCAGTCATTACAAGGAATGTCGCAGAGTCGCTGTCAGAGAAATTCCCTGCATAGTCAGAGAGGGCGGAAACTGCCGCATCAGAGGAGAAGCTCTCGCTTTCCGTATCAAGAGCATCTACAACCGCTCCCGTATCCATGCCGTTTTCCTCTCCGTATGCGATGAAGGCGTTTACGGCGTTTTGGGCGTCGGCGAATTCACCGGCAGCCTCTTCATACGCTCCCCGCCCTATGCCCAGCAGGTACCAGCCGTCGCCGAAGACGCCGTCGTTCGCCCAGTCTGTGGCAACGGTTCCAACCGTTGTGACCGAAACGTAATATACCACGAACATCACAATGGCGAAAATCGGCAGGGCGAGAATGCGGTTTGTCACAACCTTATCTATCTTGTCGGAGATTGTCAAGGCGCCCGCGGATTTCTTCCTGTAGCAGCCCTTTAGAATGGAGGCGATATACACGTACCTCTCGTTTGTGATAATGCTCTCGGCGTCGTCGTCCAGCTCTTCCTCCGCGGCCTTTATGTCCTGCTCTATATGCTTTAGAACTGACTCGTCAAGGTGAAGCTGCTCTATAACCTTGTCGTCGCGCTCGAATATCTTGATGGCGTACCAGCGCTGGCGCTCGGGCGGGGAATCATGCAGGGCCGCCTCCTCTATATGCGCTATGGCATGTTCCACCACGCCGGAGAAGGTGTGCATCGGCACGGTCTTATCCGTCTTGGCAGCCTCTATCGCAGTCTCGGCCGCCTGCATCACTCCGGTACCCTTCAGGGCCGAAATCTCCAGCACCCGGCAGCCCAGCTCCCTTGAGAGTTCTGCAGTATTTATGCTGTCCCCGTTCTTTTTTACTATGTCCATCATATTGATGGCGACAACGACGGGAATTCCCAGCTCTGTCAGCTGCGTGGTGAGATAGAGGTTTCTCTCCAAGTTCGAGCCGTCCACGATATTGAGAATCACGTCCGGCCTCTCGTTTATCAGGTAGTTTCTCGCGATAACCTCCTCCAGGGTATAGGGGGAAAGGGAATATATGCCGGGCAGGTCCGTGATAGTGACTCCATCATGCTTTTTCAGCTTGCCCTCCTTCTTCTCCACGGTCACCCCTGGCCAGTTTCCAACAAACTGGTTGGAACCGGTAAGGGCATTGAACAGGGTGGTTTTGCCGCTGTTGGGGTTCCCCGCGAGGGCAATCTTCATTTCCATCTTCTCTCTCTCCTTTTTTAGGTAGTTATGACTAACTCGACTGTAAAATTTATTCGACCTCTATCATCTCCGCATCAGCCTTGCGCAGGGAGAGCTCGTATCCCCTCACGGTGACCTCAACGGGGTCTCCCAGCGGGGCCACCTTGCGAACATGAATCTCCACGCCTTTTGTGATGCCCATATCCATTATCCGGCGCTTTACTGCACCCTCGCCGTGAATTTTGGCCACCTTAACGGTCGAGCCCACCCCGGTATCTCTCAGCGTCTTCAATTCTTTACCGCTCCTTTCCATTAAACTTTCAAATAGACTCTCAAACCATTATCTTTCTCGCCATCTCATTGCTAACGGCGACCCTAGCCTCTTTCACGTTCACGATGAGGTTTCCGTTTATCTCTGTAATTACCGTCACCTTTCCCCCGGCGACAAAGCCCAGGTTGGCAAGGTGTTTCTTCACTTCCGGCGAGCCTCCAACCTTCTTTATGATGTTTTCCTCTCCCGGTACTGCCAGCGCCAAAGGCATCATTCGAGCCTCCTTTTGATTAGTCAGGACTAACCAATTCCCCAAAATTTAGTTAGCTTTCACTAACTTCGAGTCAATTTTACATTTCTAAAACTTTGCTGTCAAGAGATTTTTCTCAAAAATTTCTTAAAACCACGATTTTCAGCGGGTTGCACCTTGGTTAGTAACCGCTAACAAAATTTTAGTGCAATTTTTCCATGTCATCTCCCGAAAAGTCCCGGCTTCTTCTCCCCGCTCTCTATGGAGACGACCTTATAACCCGTCCTCTCTATCGCATCTTTAAGGGAATTCCTGTCAAGTTCAGTTTCAGAGAGAACTACTGTCTCGCCTTTTTTGTGTGAAGAGCTCACCTTTTTTACCTTTAAGGCGTTTCGCACGGCGTCGTTTATATGCGCTTCGCACATAGAGCAGGACATTCCCTCAATTTTAAGCCTCGTTTCGACCATATAACAGACCTCCTTAATGGATTAGTTATAACTAACTGAACCTAATATATCACCCAGAAATCTTTCTGTCAAGATAAAATCCGGAAATTTTCCACGCTTGACTATTTCGCTGCAAATGATATAATATAACTCCAGTGGGCGGGAAGGACTGTCCCGTCTCAACCGCGGGAGAGAAGAGGAAGATTATGTTTCAGATACTTTCTGACGGCAGCTGCGATCTTTCGCCAGAACAGCTCAAGTCTGCGGGGCTTGAGATAATTCCGTACTACATCTCACTTGACGGAAAGAATTATCAGAAAGAGATGGTGGAGCTTGACGTCCACGATTTCTACGAGTTCTGCGTATCTCACCCTGACGTATACCCAAAGACCTCCATGCCCTCCGTGCAGGACTATATGGACGCCTTTGAGAGGCAGGTAAAGGCGGGGAAAGATGTTCTCTGCTACTGTCTCAGCGCGAAATTCTCAGGTTCTCTCTCCAGCGCAATGACCGCGGCGAGCGTCCTGATGGAGGAATACCCCGGGCGAGAGATAAGGGTTGCCGACTCCACTGTGGCCACTGGGCTTCAGGGGCTCCTTCTGCTGGAGCTCTCAAGATATGCCAAAGAGGGACATACCCTGGAGGAGACCTATAAGCGCGGGGAGGAGATCAAGAAAAATTCTGCGATATTCTTCACCATAGAAAATCTCGACTATCTCTACCACGGCGGCAGGATAGGAAAACTTCTGGAGCTTGCGCTTACGGGAATGCATATGCGTCCTGTTATCAGGCTTTCCAGCGGAGAGCTCTACCCCGTTGGGCTTAGCATGAACCGAAAAAACGCCTTCGCCAAGGTGGTTGAGATAATGAGGAAGGCCATAGAGAATTTAAAGCTGGATTTGGAGAGGTATTCGTTCGCCATGGGCTGGGGTTACAGCAGAGAAGAGGCGGTGCCGTTTTTTGAGATGGTAAAGCAGCTTTTCCTAGAGGTTTTTGGGAAACTGCCTGAATTTACCCCCATACAGATCGGCGCGACGATAGGGGTATATACCGGTCCCCACCCTGTGGGTATCGGTTTTATAGAGAGGGCTTAGCCCAATTTAGGACAACTCGCAGTTTTTTCACACTATATGAACTAGGAGGATTTGTCATGAAAGATTACCCGAACGTATTCGTAATGGATCACCCGCTGATCCAGCACAAGCTCACCTTTTTAAGGGATAAGGGGACGGGGACCAAGGCCTTTAGGGAGCTGGTAAGCGAGATCGCCACGCTGATGTGCTATGAGGCAACCCGCGACCTCCCGCTTGAGGACGTGGAGATCGAGACCCCGCTTATGAAGGCCACCACCAAGGTGATTTCGGGCAGAAAGCTGGCGTTCGTCCCGATACTCAGGGCGGGGCTTGGCATGGTGGACGGCATGCTGGAGCTTGTTCCGTCCGCTAAGGTTGGCCATATAGGGCTCTACCGCGACCACGAGACATTAAAACCCGTGGAGTATTACAATAAACTTCCACAGGATATTGACGAGAGAGATGTCATAGTCCTGGACCCAATGCTTGCCACCGGCGGTTCAGCGGTGGACGCCATAACCATTGTGAAGCGCAGCAATCCCAAGAGCGTAAAATTCTTGTGTATCATAGCAGCGCCGGAGGGGATAAAGGCTCTTACAGAGGCCCATCCCGACGTCCATGTCTACTGCGCGGCCGTCGACCAGAAACTTAACGAGAACGGCTATATTCTCCCCGGTCTGGGCGACGCAGGCGACAGGATTTTCGGCACTATCTAGATAAAGCGGGACAGAAAATCGGATTTGCTGATTAGAGTTAGCGAGGAAAAATATGACTTATCATGTGGAATTTCCAAATCTTGGGTTGCGTTTTACCATCAATAATGTGGCATTTACCATAGGCAGTTTCGAGGTGCGCTGGTATGGAATACTGATCGCGGTGGGCTTCCTGCTTGCGGTTCTGTATGCGCTGTATATGTCTAAAAAGATGAATATCGACAGCGACAAGCTCATCGACGTCGTGATAGTCGGCCTGATAGTCGCGGTAATAGGAGCCAGATTATTCTATGTTCTGTTCTATCCCGGAGATACCTTCCGCAAAAACCCTCTGGAGATATTCAGCATACATCACGGAGGGCTGGCCATCTACGGCGGTATGATCGGTGCGCTTATAGGCGGAGTGATAATGTCCAAGATCCGCAAACTGAAGGTTCTCGCCGTGCTGGACGTGGGTTCTCTTGGCTTTTTGATAGGTCAGTGCATAGGGCGCTGGGGGAACTTCATAAATCAGGAGGCCTTTGGTTCTGCCACGGAGCTCCCCTGGGGAATGCACAGCGAAAATACAGAGCTGGTGGTCCCCGGCGCAAACGTTCATCCCTGCTTTTTATACGAGTCCCTGCTCTGCCTATTGGGCTTTATTCTGCTGCATTTCTTCAATTCAAAGCTCAGGCGGTACGACGGGCAGACCTTCCTGCTCTATATCCTCTGGTACGGGGTCGGCCGCTTCTTTATAGAGGGGCTGAGAACAGACAGCCTCATCATCCCGGGAACAGAGCTGAGGGTCTCTCAGGTCCTGGCGCTTCTAAGCGCAGCGGCAGCGCTCGTTGCCCTCATTGTATTCCGCCACAGGACGAGTCTCTCTGGCTGCGGAAGCAGGAAGGTAGTGGAGGCGCTGGAGACTCTCAACAGCGCGGCGGAGGAGATACCCGTCGCAGAGGAGGAGACCTCTGGGGAAGGAGAGACTGAAGAGAAGGACGAGATGGACGACGCTGTGAGATTTTCCACGATCTTCGGCGAGAGGGAGACGTCATCCGGTAAAGATAGAGACGAGAATAGAGACGAAAAAAAGAATTAGGAGAAATCAATGGCAATCTTGATAGACGGGAAGGCAATATCCGAGAGAATCCTGCGGGAGGTTTCAGAGGAGGTTGCCCTCTTAAAAAGAGAGAAAGGGGTAACGCCGTCCCTGGCTGTCGTGCTCGCCGGGGATGACCCCGCAAGCCGGGTATATATCCGCAACAAAAAGCGCGCCTGCGAGACCTGCGGCATCCGCTCGCTGGAATATTTTCTGCCGGGGGACGTCACTGCCGCGGAGATTACTAAACTGGTGGATTCCCTGAACGCTGACCCCGGCGTTACCGGTATTCTTGTTCAGCTTCCCTTGCCCGCGGGAATAGATCAGGGTTTAATTATCTCAGCAATAGACCCGAGAAAAGACGCGGACTGTTTTCACCCACTTAACATGGGCAGGCTCTTTGCCGGCGAGGGTTCTCTTGCCCCGTGCACTCCCTGCGGTATTATGGAGCTTTTGCGGGACGTTGGCTACGGGGACCTCTCCGGTCTTAGATGTGTCATGATAGGCAGAAGCAATATAGTTGGAAAGCCCGCCGCGCTTTTGATGTTGAGGGCTAACGGTACAGTTACCGTCTGCCACAGCCGCACGGAAAATCTTCCATCTATCACAAGAGAGGCCGACGTGCTGGTGTGCGCCGTGGGAAAGGCCGGCTTTCTCACGGCCGATATGGTAAAGCCCGGCGCTGTCGTCATAGACGTGGGGATGAATCGCGGCGAAAACGGCAAGCTCTGCGGAGATGCTGACTTTGAGAGTGTAAGCCGGGTCGCCGGATTTATTACCCCGGTCCCCGGCGGCGTGGGACCAATGACTGTGGCCATGCTGATGAAAAATACGCTAAAACTTGCAAAGGCGCAGTCCGGGGGATGATTCGCCTCTGGCATAAAACTTCAGAATAGACAGTTCTTTTTTGATTAGATCACGAGTGTGAGGAGGGACTTTATGGGGAAGATTTTAGAGGGGATAGTTTCTCCTGAGGACATAAAGAGCCTCAGCGAAGAACAGCTTACGGGGCTTTGCGACGAGATAAGGCAGACCATCATAGAGACCGTCTCCTGCAACGGCGGGCACCTCGCCTCTAACCTCGGCGTGGTAGAGCTTACCGTGGCTCTTCTTCTGGCGTTCGAGCCTGGGAAGGACAGCATTATCTGGGACGTTGGCCACCAAAGCTACCCGTATAAACTCCTTACCGGCCGATACCCAAAGTTTTCCACCATCCGCAAAGAAGACGGCATTTCCGGGTTTCCCAACAGAAACGAGAGTCCCTACGACCTCTTCACAACGGGCCACAGCAGCACCTCCATCTCCCAGGCCCTGGGGATCTCAGAGTCAAACAGAATCCTGGGAAAGGACGGCCATGTCGTGGCAGTCATAGGGGACGGAGCCCTGACGGGCGGGCTCGCGTATGAGGGGCTGAACAACGCCGGTAGGCTTCACAGAAATCTCATAGTCGTCCTAAACGATAATAATATGTCCATCTCCAAAAACGTGGGCTCGATAGCGGGCTATCTCACCCGCCTGCGCACAAAGCCCGGCTATATCCGCACGAAGCTGAACGTTGAGGCCTTGCTCAAGAAAATCCCCAAAATTGGCGTTGCCGTCGCGGAGGCCCTTAGAAAGATAAAAGACAGAATAAAGAGGGCGTTTTATAAATCCACTCTCTTTGAGGATTTCGGACTCAACTACTACGGGCCGTTTGACGGCCATAATATCACCCAGCTGAGGAGGGCATTCGAGAGCGCCAAGCTTGTCAAGGGTCCCGTGCTGATCCACGTCTGCACCTCAAAGGGAAAGGGCTACCGCTATGCCGAGATGGACCCCAGCATCTACCACGGGCTCTCAGGCTTTGATGTCCCCACCGGCAACACCGGGGAACGCTCCCCAAGCTTCTCCGACATATTCGGAGAGGAGCTCTGCAAAATAGCGGAAGACGAGCCTCGCGTCTGCGCCATCACCGCCGCCATGCAGGACGGGACCGGGCTCTCCGCCTTCCACGAGAAATTCCCGGACCGTTTCTTCGACGTCGGCATAGCCGAGGAGCATGCCGTGACCTTTTCCGGCGGGCTTGCGCGCGGGGGGCTGATACCGGTTTTCGCGGTATACTCCTCTTTTTTGCAGCGCACCTATGACGAACTCATCCACGACGTCGCCCTTCAGAGGACGAAGGTCGTACTGGCGGTAGACAGGGCGGGGGTTGTCGGGGAGGACGGCATAACGCACCAAGGGCTTCTGGACGTCTCGCTGTTGAGGACGGTGCCCGGTGCGACAGTCTACTCTCCGGCAGGGTACGAGGAACTTCGGCTTGACCTGAGATATCTCATAGAAAAATGCGATCGCATCTGCGCGGTGCGCTACCCCAGGGGAAAAGAGATATATCTTCCCCCGGACTTCACCCCCAGCACAGAGCCGTATACCCTATACGGCGACCCAAAAGCTCCGGTCTGCATTGTCACCTACGGGCGGCTGTTCTCCTTTGCCTCGCAGGCCAGAATAGAGCTTGCGGAGAGAGGAATAGAGGCCTCTGTTCTAAAACTCAACCGCATCATCCCCCTTGATGAGAACGCCGTGAGGAGCGTCCTAGACTGCGAGAGCCTCTTCTTCTTCGAGGAGGGGACGGAGAGCGGCGGCGTGGGAGAGCAGTTCCTGTTATGCTTAGAAGAGTCCGGCTTTAAAGGAGATGTCAGCTTGAGGGCGGTGAAGGACCCGTTTCTTGCGCACGCCCCGATGTTCCGCACACTGGAGAAGCTAGGCCTAAACACTGAGGGCATGGTGGGGCTCATCCTCTCCTCCCTTCCCGTGAGCGAGGAAACCCGTGCGAAAAAGGCTTGACGTCCTGGTTTACGAGCGCGGACTTGCAGAGAGCCGCGAAAGGGCAAAGTCCCTCATAGCCGCGGGCGGGGTCTTTGTTGACGGCATAAGGGCGGAAAAGCCCTCCCGTCTCTTTTCAGACGGCGCAGAAATCACCGTTGGTTTTGAGGTCATGCCATATGTGGGCCGCGGGGGTTTAAAACTGGAGAAGGCCATAGGAGAGTTTTCAATAGATCTGCGCGGCCTCACCTGCGCGGATATCGGCGCCTCCACCGGCGGCTTTACGGACTGCATGCTGCAAAACGGAGCAAAGGCAGTCTACGCCGTGGATGTCGGCTCCTCCCAGCTTCACAAGAAACTGAGAGATGACCCTAGGGTGATAAATCTCGAAAATACCAACGCGAGAGATCTCGACCGCTCCATAATAGATGCGGAGATAGAATTTTTTGCAGTGGATGTCTCGTTTATCTCCCTCACCCTCCTGCTGCCCGCCATAAGGGGGATTTTATCTCCCCGGGGCCGCGGGGTATGCCTGATAAAGCCCCAGTTTGAGGCGGGGAGGGATAAGGTCGGGAAAAACGGGGTCGTTCGGGATGAAAACGCGCGGACTGAAGTGATAGAGAAAATTACACAGTTTTCCCTCAAAAACGGTTTTTCCGTTCTGGGGCTGACCTTCTCCCCAATAAAGGGGCAGAAGGGGAATATAGAATACCTGCTATACTTAAAACTCAGCGGAGAACCCGCTATAGAAAAAGACGTCCCCTCCGCGCGGGAGGTTGTGGAGCTCTCCCGCCTAGCGTTTGAGGGGAAAAAGGAGGAGCGGTAGGTGAAGATAGCTCTGCTCTCAAGCGGGACTGACCTCGCGCTCGAACTGGAAAGAGATATTAAAGAGCTTTTAAAGGCCTGCGACATATTAGATGTAAGTTTAGGTGAAAGCGGCTCCCCTCTGTGGAAAGAAACTGCCGCGTCATGCGATTGCATCCTTGCGGTGGGAGGGGACGGAACCATTATACGCGCCGCCAAGCTTGCCGCCTCTCTTGACATACCGGTTCTGGGGATAAATGCCGGAAACCTGGGCTTTAATGCGGCACTTGAAAGGGACGAGCTTCCTCTTTTAAAAAACCTGGTTTTAGGGAAATATGAGGAGGAGAGGCGCCTCATGCTCAAGGTGGAGCTGAATTCTGTTGGGAAGGCCTCGGCCTATTGCGCCCTAAACGAGGCGGTGGTCTCCGGTGAGCTGGCCAGACTGATAAGCTATGACCTCGTTTTGGGAAACGGAAAATCTTTCCGCTTTAAGGGGGACGGTTTTCTGGTCTCCACCCCTACGGGCTCTACGGCATATTCCCTCTCCGCCGGGGGACCGGTGGTGGAACCCGCCCTAAAATGCCTCATCTATACCCCAATCTGCCCGCACGCCTTTTTTAACCGCAGCCTTGTCTTTGGCGGTGATATGTCCCTAATGGTGACACTCCCGAAAAACCCTGGGCAGGTCTGCCTCACCGTTGACGGGGAGACCCCGGTCCCGCTGAGGGAGGGGGACCGGCTGAGGTTTTCCCGGTCCCGCAGGGAGGCAAGATTTCTCAAGATCAAGGACAAGGGCTTTTTTGAAGTTTTGGACAATAAGCTTATAAACTCCAGGTAGAAAATAATATCGTGTTTGAAAATATATATTAAGGAAGGGAAGATAAAATGAAGACGCGGCGCCACGCGAGGATTTTAGAGATCATACGCGAGCACGACATAGATACCCAGGAGGGGCTCCTCAGATATCTTAGGGAGGACGGCTTTGATGTGACGCAGGCAACTGTCTCAAGAGATATCAAGGAACTTCGCCTTGTCAAGACCCTCTCCGCCGACGGGCGGTACAAATATTCCTCAGGCAGCGAGGCCTCGGTGGACATCTCCTCAAAATTCTATTCCTTTTTTTCAGAGTCCGTCGTGGGCGTGGAGGCGGCGCAAAATATTCTCGTCATCAAATGCATGACCGGGATGGCGCAGGCGGTCTGCGCCGCCATGGATGCGGTGCGGTATAAGGATTTCGTCGGGACCCTTGCCGGGGAGGATACCATCTTCGTGGTCTGCAGGACGAGTTCTAAGGCGGAGGAGATACAGGACGAGTTCCGCAAGATGATCAGCAGGTGATTTTTTAATGCTGGAACAGCTTTATATCAGCAATATCGCCGTGATAGAGCGCGCGTCTATAGACTTAGGCGCAGGCTTTACCGTCCTGACGGGCGAGACCGGCGCGGGCAAATCCATAATTATAGATTCCATCCACGCCGTGCTTGGAGAGCGTGCCTCAAAGGACCTCCTCCGCTCCGGGGAGGAGAGGGCCTCCGTCTCTGCGCTATTTACCTCTCTGTCTAAAGAGACCCTGGATTTTCTCGGTACCCTCTCAATTCCCAGGGAGGAGGGAGATACCCTTTTAGTTCAGCGGGAGATAAGGGCGGAGGGCAGAGGAGGAATAAAGTGCAACGGCGCCCCCGTAACCGCCTCCATGCTGCGGGAGATAGGCCGCAAGCTCATAAACATTCACGGCCAGCACGAGAGCTATGAGCTCCTCTCCCCGGAGGTCCACCTGAATTATATAGATGAGTTTGGCGGGCTTAAGGACCTGCTCTCAAAATATCAGGCAAGCTACAGGGCCCTTAGGGATACCCGCAAAGAGCTGGAGAGCTTAAGGGAGGACGAGGGGGAGAAGGCCAGGAGGACAGACCTTTTAAAATATCAGATAGAGGAGCTAGAGGCTGCGGGCATAGAGCCCGGGGAGAGGGAGGAACTTACGAGAAGGAGGGACCTCATAAAAAACAGCGAGAGAATTTCCGGGATTTTAGAGCGTGTGAGGGGCCTTCTGGGCGGGGAGGAGGACAGCGGCGGCGCACTTGCTGGGGTATCCCAAAGCGCTGACGAGCTGGAAAAGGCTGCCCGCTACCTGCCGGAACTTGGGGTTGCCGCCGAGAGGGCGCGGGATGCCCAGTTTCTCTTAGAGGACGTGGACTCTGCCCTGCAGGGCGTCTCTGCCGATTTTGACCCCGGAGAGCTTGAGGAGATAGAGGACAGGCTAGACCTGCTCTACCGCCTGGGGTTAAAATACGGGGATACGGAGGAGAAGATGCTCGCCTTTTTGGAAAACTGCCGCGAGGAGCTTCACCGCATAGAATTTTCAGACGAGCTTAGGGAAAAGCTGGAGGGCGACTACGAGAGAGAGCGGGATGAGGCCGTCTCCCTAGCGCGTGAGCTCTCGCAGAAAAGGCGCAGGAGCGCTGAGGACTTCGCGCTTAAGGTGAAGGAGGAGCTTAGGTTTCTCAATATGCCTGGCGTGGAATTCCTCCCGCAGATAGAGCGGGTTCCGCTCTATGCCATGGGTTGCGATAGAATCCAGTTCCTCGTCTCCGCCAACACGGGGGAGGAGCCCAGGCCGATGTCAAAGATAGCCTCCGGCGGAGAGCTCTCCAGAATCATGCTGGCGATAAAGACCGTCCTCTCCGGCATGGACGGGGTGGATACCCTGATCTTTGACGAGGTGGATTCCGGCGTAAGCGGCGCGGCTGCCGCCAAGGTCGGGCAGAAGCTTAAAGAGGTCTCAAAAAACAGGCAGGTCCTCTGCGTGACGCATTTGGCGCAGATAGCCTCCCTTGCCGATAACCACCTAAGGGTTCTCAAGACAGTGGAGGGGGACAGGACCTATACCAGGGTAGAGAGGCTGGACTTTGAGGGCAGGAAGAGGGAGCTTGCCCGTATAATAGGCGGCGACAATATCACAGAGCTGCAGCTTAAAATGGCTGATGAAATGCTCTCAGCCGGGGATAAATAAAAAAGAAAGGGTGTTTTTATGCCGAGGAGAGATAAGAACCAAAAGAGAAGCGACAGTTTCTTCGATAACCCGTTTGGGGGACTGTTCGACTTTAACGGCGACGGTAAAGAGGATTTGATGGAGATCGGGCTGGGCGAAAAAATCTTCGAGGAGATCTTCGGTGAGGATGAAGATGATGACGACGATGATTTTTTCGATGACGATGGATTTGACGATGAACTTGACGATGATGAAGATGACGATGATTTTGATGATGATGACCAGCTAGATGACGAACTTTTCGATGATGAAGACGATGATGACGGACTTTTCGATGATGATGACAACGATGACGGACTATTTGACGACGACGATTTGTTCTAAAAAGGCCTGGGTTTTTCTCCGCCCAAAAAAGAACATGAAAACTTTTTGATCGTTCTCACCCAAAGCCGAGAGAAGTGAAAAAAGGTTTTTCTCCGTCTAAGAAAGTTCGAGAAAACTTTCTCCACAGCTTCACTTAAAGCCGAGCGAAGTAAAAAACAAAACTGAAAGGCGGGGATATCTATGGAGAAAACGCGAAACAATACCGCTGACATTCTCAGAATCATCGCGGCATACTGCGTTATCAGCCTGCACAATATGTCGGGCAGCGGGTTTTTCCTTGCGGAGAACGTCGTGGCCTTCTGCCGTTTCGCCGTTCCGCTGTTCTTTCTGATCTCCGGGTATTTCTCGGCAAGGTTTGACAGGTCCCGCCTGAAAAAGCAGGTATTACGCCTGCTGATGCTGACGCTGACCTCTAATCTGGCATATTTTGTGATAGGGCTTTTGCGCTCTTTGAGGACCACCGGCGCGGCACAATTTATGAGGGAGAAGTTTACGCGGGACGCGCTTAAAAACTTCCTGCTTTTAAACGAGACCCCGCTTGCCTCCCACCTCTGGTTCTTTTCGGCGCTGCTCTACGCCGTCCTGCTGGATTACCTGATCTTTAGCCGCCTTATAAACTCTCGCTGGGGGAGGAGGGCTGTCACCCTCCTAGCGTGGGGCGTTTTGCTTGGCGGGTACCTCTACTACCATTTGGGGCTTACCGTCTTCGGCAAGAGCTTTAACTGGTGGGATTACCGCAACTTCATCTTCATGGGAACCCCTCTCTACCTTTTGGGGAAGCTCTTTCGCGGGTCCCGGCTCAGCGGGTACAGGCCGCATTTTCTCTGGCTTATCGGGCTGTTTCTTCTTTTCAGTGTGACAGCGCAGGCGGAGTTTAAGTTCTTCGGCGTGCGGGAGGTATACCTCTCCTCCTATCTAGCTGCGTGGTCCCTGCTGATGCTTGCGAATTCCTGGCCTTTAGAGAGGGCGGGGAGGGTTTCCGGGTTTATTGCGGGCCTTGGTAGGAAATACTCCCTCTATGTCTTTACCGTACATGTATTTTTCCTGGACGAGGTGAGGGAAGTATTTTACCGATTTGTCCCGTGGCGGGCACAGAAATGGGCAGGCTGGTTTATCCCGCCCGCGGTTTTCCTTTTAAGCCTGCTGGCAGCCTTTATCTACCGGCTCTGCAAGGAGAGGATCTCGGCGCATATCTCTAAAAATAAGGCGCGGGGTTCTGTATAAACCTAAAGAAAGAGGGAGAAGACTTTGAAAAGAGTTCTGCTTTTGGGAGACTCCATCCGCATGGGGTATGACGATTACGTGAAAGAGGAGCTATCAGGCGAGTGCGAGGTTATCTATGACCCTGATGACAACGGCCGCTTCTCCTCCTATACTCTCTGGCAGCTAAACCAGATGTTTAGGCATTTCGGGAAGTTTGACCTTGTCCACTGGAACAATGGCTACTGGGACATGAATATAGAGTCCCCGATGCTGGAGCCCATGCACCCCACCCCCGAATATCTTCATTTTATGAGGAGGATAATCGCTGAAATCCGCAAAAACGGGGCAAAACCGGTATTTGCGACCACCACGCCTATCCTCTCCCCCGGCGCCGCCGCTGACATTACCGGAACGGGGGCACTCTCCATAAGCTATGATAACGACTGGGTCCTAAACTATAACGAGGCCGCAAAGGCCCTCTGCCGCGCGGAAAACGTCCCGGTCAACGACCTCTATGCGCTCTGTGCGAAGGATTCCCATGCCTATAAATGCGAGGACCTCTTGCACCTGACAGAGGAGGGCTACCGCGTCTGCGCTAAGCAGATAGCCGGCTTTATAAGAGCAGAGCTCTCCATCTGATTCGCTTTAACGCTTATATACATTATAGAAAGAAGGAGATTTTATGTCGCCAAAAGTTGTGGAACTGCATGATGTGGATGTCCCGGAGTTCCTGCAGGTACTTCAAAGCTGCGAGGGCCAGGTATACCTCATGACGAGGGACGGGGACAGGATAAACCTTAAGAGCAAATTAAGCCAGATAGTCGGCCTGACCAACCTTATAGAGGGCGGGAAGATAGCCGAGGCCTTTGTGATGTGCGAGAAACCCGAGGACGAGTCCAAACTCTTCCGCTTCAACCTCTTTAAGGGTTCAGAGGAAGATGAGGGGTAGGCGCAGTAACCGGGGCCAAAAACGGCCGCTTTTGAGAAGTCCGCTTTTATATCTAATCCTGACCATAGCCGTAGCGGCCGTAGTGATCCTGCCCACGGCGGAGAGGAGCGGAATCTTTGGGGATTCGCCCCGGCAGGAACCGGAAGGACAGGGCTCTTCCCCGATAGAGGGAACGGCTGCGAAGGTATATTTCCTGGATGTAGGACAGGGGGACAGCGAGCTTATAGAGCTGCCGGCAGATAATGGGATCTATACCATTTTGATAGATACGGGCGAGAGCGAATACGGCGACGGCCTCTGCGAGACGCTTGAGGATTTGGGGGTCAGCAGGATAGACGCCCTCATAATGAGCCATCCGCATTCTGACCATATGGGCTGCATGTGGCAGGTCATGGAGAATTTCCCGATAGGCTGCCTCTATATGCCGGTGGTGGCGGAGGAGCGCACCCCCACGACCAGGGCGTATGAGCGGGTGCTTGACACGGCGCTGGAGCGGGATATACCGTTTTCCTCCCTAGAAAGGGGGAGCCGGATAGATCCCCCCGGGGAGGCGGAGCTTGAGGTCTATTCGCCGGAGGAGGACGCAGACTGGGATGACCTGAACAACTACTCCGCCGTGATCAGGCTGAGTTTTGGGGATGTATCCTTCCTGTTCACCGGTGACGCGGAGGAGGAGAGCGAGGAGATCATCCTCTCCACCGGCGCTGATATCTCAGCCGATGTCTTAAAATGCGGCCACCACGGGTCCTCCACCTCGACCTCTGAGGAATTTCTCGCCGCGGTGGACCCGACCTATGCCGTGATCTCCTGCGGGGAGGGAAACTCATACGGGCATCCCCACCGCGAGACGCTTGAAATCTTAGACAGATACGGCGTGGAGACCTATCGCACCGACCTTGACGGGACGGTGCTTTTTGAGACAGACGGCGAGGAGATCGAGATAACCAAAAACCTCCCATCCGTATTGGCGGGGGAGAACTGAGAGAATGGAGAGGGGAAGAGAGATGCTCTCTGAAAAAAAGAGGGAATTTATAGAATTTATGATATCCTCTGACGTCTTGCGCTTTGGAAGATTTATCACGAAGAGCGGGCGGGAGACCCCGTATTTTATAAACACCGGAAATTACAGAAGCGGCTCTCAGCTGGCGAGGCTTGGCGGGTACTACGCCAAGCTGGTCTATGAGAGCGTTGGCGGGGAGTTCGAGGCGATGTTCGGCCCGGCATACAAGGGTATTCCGCTGGTATCGGCCTGCGCCGTCTCTCTATATCTGGGTTATGGCCTGGACAAGCCGTATTTCTACAACCGCAAGGAGGTCAAGGACCACGGAGAGGGCGGAGGAGTTGTCGGCTGCAAGGTCTGGGACGGCGACAGGGTCATAATAATCGAGGATGTGATAACCGCCGGCACCGCGGTGAGAGAGGTCATGCCGATCCTAAAGTCCTGCGCGAATGTCAGGGTAGAGCATATGTTCGTGAGCGTGGACCGCTGCGAGGTTGGTCTTACGCCCGGAAAGTCCGCACTAAAAGAGGTTGAGGAGGAGTTTGGACTGGAGGTCCACCCCATAGTGACCGTGCGGGACATATACGACTATCTAAAAGGCGAGCAGGCCGACGCAGACCTTCTGCGAGATATGCGGGAGTATATGGACAGATACTGCGTCTAAAGGGGCAAGTCGTAAATCTCACATCTTACCCGGAAACGAAAAAGCGCGAAAAATAAAACTTGCGCCGGGGCTAAAATCATGCTAAACTATATGTGATTTTGCGCCGGGAGAGATGATGATGCAGTTTATAAACCCCCAAAAAATTTGCAAGGGTATGGAGATTGGGGACCTCCCCTCTAATAGGGAGATAGTGAAGGACGCCATCCGCGTGGCATGGCCCTCTGTGCTGGAGTCCTTCTTTGTCTGTCTGGCGGGGCTGGTGGATACCATCATGGTGGGGACGCTCGGCTCCTATGCCATCGCAGCGGTAGGCCTGACAACCCAGCCGAAATTTTTGGGCTTGGCGGTTTTCCTGTCCCTAAACGTCGCTGTCTCGGCGATAGTGGCTAGGAGAAAGGGAGAGGGCGACAGGGAGAGCGCCAACAGAGTGGTGAGAATGGCACTGCTGGTGACCCTGCTGCTTGCTGCCGTAATAAGCGTGATCTTCGTGATCTTCGCCAGCCCGATAATCCGGCTTGTGGGCTCTAAGCCTGATACCCACGAGGCGGCGGTCTCCTACCTGCGCATTATAATGGGGGGTTCTGTCTTTAATGTCGTCTCTCTGGTCCTGAACGCCGCACAGAGGGGCGCGGGCAATACCCGCATTGCCATGGTGACGAACGTGATATCCAACACGGTGAACGTCATTTTCAACTATCTCCTCATAGGCGGAAACTTTGGCTTTCCGAAGCTGGGGATTCAGGGCGCGGCGATCGCGACGGTCTTAGGGACGGTATGCGCCTGCGCGCTTAGTCTGCGCTCTGTCCTGCACAAAGACGGATTTATCCACCTGGGCTCTGTCAAGGGGTGGATAGCCGACAAACTCAGCATACGTTCGCTGATAAACGTGGGCTCCAGCGCTTTTGTGGAGCAGATCTGCCTGAGAATCGGCTTTTTACTCTTCTCCATGACTGTAGCAAGACTCGGCACAACGGAGATGGCCGCCCACCAGATAGGCATGAACCTCATGAGTATGTCCTTCTCCATCGGCGACGGTCTTTCCGTTGCTGCGGTGACTTTGATCGGACAGAGCCTGGGGAGGAAAAGAGCGGACATGGCGAAAATCTACGGCAATGTCTGCCAAAAGATAGGTCTTCTCTGCGCCTGCGTAATCTCTACGGTCTATTTTATCTTTGGCAGGGATATCTACACGCTGTTTTCGCGGGAACAGGCGATTCTCGATTACGGGGCCGTAATCATGCGGATTTTAAGCGTAATGCTCTTCCTGCAGATAGAGCAGGTGGTGCTCTTCGGCTGCCTGCGCGGCGCGGGCGATACCCGCTTCACCGCCTTTGTCTCACTTCTCAGCGTCACGATAATCCGACCCGGCGTAAGCTGGCTTCTCTGCTACCCGGCCGGCCTTGGGCTTGTGGGGGCATGGCTTGGGGTGTTCTGCGACCAGCTCCTCCGCTTTGTGATGACCTTCCTGCGATTTAGAAAGGGAAATTGGACCAAACTCAAACTCTAAGAATCTTAACATCCAAAAATTTGCAAAAAATAATTGTATTCCGCAAGTTGTGGTAGTATAATGTCTTGGGATTTTACTGGATAAGATGGTGTTTGCCCCATGCATGATGGATCTGTGAAAAAGGCGGTCTGTGTTTTTGTCGCAGTGGCCCTCGTTTTTGTGCCGCTCCTCTTCATAACGGGAAATATAGCCCAGGGGAGAGAGGGCGATATTCCTCCCCCGGACCAGGGACCTCCCAGCTCCTCGACCTACCAAGAACAGAATACCGGTACCGCCCCCCAAACAAAAGGGGACCCGTTCGGATCTTCCGGGAGCCATGGGGCGTATGTCTCCCGCACGGATACCTTTGCCCCCGATGAGAGCCTGACCAGGGGCGAGACCGCGCTGATAATCTACAACCTTCTAAACGACAAGACGGCGAACTCTGCCATCTCCTTTTATGACGTATCCCAAGGTGACTGGTATTATGACGCCGTGAGAACTCTCGTCTCGGCGGGGGCTGTGTCGGGATACCCCGACGGCGGATTCCACCCGGGGAACTACGTGACGAGAGCTGAGTTTGTGAGTATCGTCTCCAGATTTTTTGATATACCCTCCGGCGTGTGGTCGGGCTTCCCCGACGTGGATAACGGCCACTGGGCGAGGGATGCGATCGCATACGCCAAAACGCAAAACTGGGTCAGCGGATACCCGAACGGGAACTTCGGTCCAAACGACCTGGTCACACGCGCTGAGGCCGTGGCGATCCTAAACAGGGTTGCGAACCGCAGACCTGACAGGGCATATATCGACGCGCAGGGAAAACCCATGAGGTTCGTGGACGTTCCCCCAACAAACTGGGCGTATTATGATATAATGGAGGCGACAGTCGGGCACTCTGCCGCGGGCAGCGGGGACGGAGAGAGCTGGACGCAGAGCCCGCTTGGAACTTCACCGCAAACCTCCGGCGACTACAGGATCATCGACGGGGAGCTGTACAAGACTGACGGGAATGGGAACTTCCTCACGAATGTTCAGGACGGTTTCCTCTATTTTGGCGCGGACGGACGGTATACCACCGGAGACGCGGTTCTGGACGGAAAGCTCTCCCAAATTGTGAGATACTGCGCCGTAAACGGGGAGGGCAGGGACCAGACCTTCAGAAACCTCTACAGATATGTCTGTGCGAACTACCATTATATAGGGAGGGGTCTTCTTACCGAGGGCACGACCGGGTTCGAAAACGGTATGGCCCTGCAGATGATAGACACCGGCGGCGGGAACTGCTATAATTTTGCTGCGCTTACCGCGCTCCTTGCGAGAAAGGCGGGGTACCAGGCGAAAGCCGTTGCTGGAACCGTACTCCTGCCGTGGAACACCGGCTATATCTCCCACGCGTGGACCGAAGTGACGATAGACGGGGTCACGTATATCTGCGATTCCCAGCAGGAAAATAACGCCCCGAACCGAGGCTATAGCTGGGACATCTTCCTAAAGCGGTATGACGAGATCCCGCCTGATAGCGTGATGCCGCATTATATGCTGTTTGGGCAAAAGCTGAACTGATATAAACAATTTAGAAAGGAAGTCCGCTCCTTTGAAAAAGACGATTTCACTCCTGCTGGTTCTGTGTCTGCTTCTTCTGTTCTCTGTTCCTGCGTTCGCAACCGTACTGCCCCCGGACTATTTGGGAGCTACCACCTATACCCACTACCCCTACGTCTCCCGCGGGGATACCTTTGGCCCCGACGAGAGTTTGACCAGGGCAGAGACCGCAAACATGATCTATGTTCTCATGGCGCCGTCTACCCCAAACGGATATACGGTCTCCTTCTCGGATGTCAACCCCGGGGACTGGTATTATGACAGCGTCATGGCGCTTGCGGCCGCGGGCGCGGTCTCCGGTTATCCCGACGGCAGGTTCGGCCCGGGGGATTACGTGACGAGGGCCCAGTTTGTGAAAATCATATCCAGCTTTTTTGATATACCCCGCGGGGTTAGCTCTGGTTTCCCGGATGTTGGGGACAGCCACTGGGCAAGGGATGCGATCGCATACGCGAGGTCGTACGGCTGGATAAGCGGATATCCGAACGGAAACTTCGGTCCAAACGACCTGGTCACACGTGCTGAGGCTGTCACGATTCTCAACAAGGTCTCCGGCAGGAAGGTGGACAGGGCGTATATAGACTCTCTTGGAGGGTATGCAAAATTTTCTGACGTTCCGCAAAGCCACTGGGCGTATTACGAGATAATGGAGGCGACGGTGGAGCACAGCTTCACCTCAGGCGGGGACGGCGAGAGCTGGAAGAGCAGTTCTCTGCCCGCGCAGCAGGCGGCGCCCACACCGACGCCGGCGCCGACAGCTACCCCTGCGCCGAGTAATGAGATCATCCCGCCACCGGATCAGTTTTTCGGGCCGACTCAGCAGGTCGCTGCGGGCTACCGGATAATTGACGGGGACCTCTATAAAGTTGACAGCTACGGCAATTACTATAAAAATTATCAGGACGGGGTCCTCTATTTTGGCGCCGACGGGCGCTATACCAGCGGAGACGCCGAACTTGACGCGATTCTCAAGAATATAGTGGTCTCGCTGTACTCCGCCGCGGACAGCATGGAGACCAACCTGAAACGGCTCTATGACCATGTATGCTGGAATTACTCCTATCTCGCAAGGATGCCGTACCCCGCGGACGGCTCCACCGGGTGGGACCTTCAGTGGGCGAAGCAGATGGTGCAGACGGGCAAGGGGAACTGCTACTCCTACGCGGCGCTCTTCTCCATGCTGGCGAGAAGGCTGGGATACCAGGCGTGGGCGGTCTCAGGGTTTATAAATGTCAGTACTGTCAGGACCTTCGAATACCACGGCTGGGTGGAGATCAGCCAAAACGGAAAGATCTATGTCTGCGACCCGGAAATACAGGCGTATTATTCTGTGAGGGTCGGAAGAAATTGGAGCCTGTTCATGTTTGAGTATATGAGAAATTCCTTCCCGGATTACTACCCCGAATATATGGTAGCCGGACAGGTCAAGCCTTAAAGGAGTGCTTTAAGAATGAAGTCTAAAGGAAGCTTTTGGAGAGTTTTGGCCATGGCCTTGGCGGCGTTGGTTTCATTTGGTCTCTTGCTTAGCTTTGCCGGGTGCGGCGGGGGTTCCCAAGTCTCGTCCGCCGTGTCGTCCGAGCCTGAGGTGAAGTCTGCTGCCGAGCCCACCGAAGAGCCAACCGCCTCCCCCACAGAAGAACCTACCGCAACGCCCGAACCTACTGTCGAGCCGACAGCCACTCCGGAACCCACCGCCACCCCAGAGCCAACCCCTACGCCTGAACCCACCGCAGCACCGGAGCCTACGGAACCTCCGGAGGAATTTATTGCGGACCCCGTGGCCCCGCCCGCACAGACCAACGCAAGCCCGTATGACTATGTGGGAAGCACACTTGCGGCATTTGAGAGCGTCTTTGGAATGCCCGGCAGCTCTGAATACAACACCAGCTGCCAGGGGCCGGGTTTGGACGGCATCCTTCACTATGACGGCTTTACCGTCTATACATATCAGGATGAAGAGGGAAACGAGAGCGTCACATACGTGGAGTGAGGATACTCAGCTTTCCCGAGAGGGTTAATCTTTAAATCTTTAAAATGAAAAGGCATCCGCTAAAATCAGCGGGTGCCTTAAAGTTTTGGGAATGAAGCTATTTGTCAAATTCTCATGAGAGCTCTTAGCTCTGGGGATCTTCCCCCGGCTTCGTTTCCCCTGAGAGGAGGTCCCTCAGCTCTTTAACGCGCTCTATGGGGAACGGCGGGTTCGCGAGGGGTTTAAGCGCTATCGACATGAGCTTTAGCGGGTTATCGTCCGCCAAAACGCGGTTAGAGCTGAGCTTTCCGCATTTTTTGCAGCGGTGGATTATCGCCCACTCCCCGTCATTTCTCACCCAAACGGCTATCGGTTCCATTACCCCGCCGCAGTCCGAGGCCCTGTCCCCCGGCTCATTATCCAAGTGGAGACTGCACAGGCAGTTGGGGCAGTGGTTTCTGTGCGCGCTGCCCGCGCCGCCGGGGAGAACTTTCTCCCCGCAGACACGGCAGACAAAGCCCTCATCCCCCGGGTGGCGTGGCTCCTCCCGGCTCTCTTCTCTATTTCTGCGATCTCGGTACATTTAACCAGAACCTCTCTCTAAAGCTGTGCTTCAATTTTTCAGAAATTACTGGTTATGCATCAGCTTGGAGACGTCCAGGGTATTGACTATGGCTATCTCCTCCACATTCATACCAGACTGGGCAAAATAGAGCCTTAGGTAGTTTGTCCCGCCAAACAGCATTCCTATGTCCTGCTCCACCGTGACGGTCTTGCCCTGTGTCCCGTGGATCATGATCATCCCGCGCAGACCGCCGTCTATAAAGATTGACATGGGGATCTGCGCCACCTCGCTCGCATTTGCCGAGACTTTCATCACAAGCTTGTACTGCCCCATGACCGTATAGCGCAGGCCAAACATGGTGGAGGCTCCCTTTTCAGTATTCAGCTTGGAGATGTCAAGAGGGGTTCCGCCGTCTATGTTCTGATAGCTCAGGTCAAAATCCACAAAGTCGTCGCCGGTGCTGTCCTCTGCGGCCTCCCGCTCCTCCTCGCTAATCCTGCCAAGGCTGCGCTCCATGACGGGAGAGCGCATGATGGCGTTCAGGATATTTTTGGCGTTTCTGGTAAGCTGGGCCCTGGTTATCGCGCCGCTTTGCAGCGCCTCACTAAGATTATCATGCTGGCTGTTTGAGAGGGAATCGGCATTTACCATATTGAGGTCGTTCTGCGCGCGCACCTGTGCGGCGACATTGGAGCGGTCCCCGTCCTTGCCCTCGTCGTTTCCCTTGGCCCACCAGTCTGTCATTACGGCGCCTGTATATCCCCACTCCTCCCTGAGAATGACGGTAAGGGTATCGTAGTTTGAGGAGCCGTGCATGCCGTTTATCGGGTTGTAAGAGGACATGAGGAAATATGCCCCGCCCTCTTTAACCGCGATCTCAAAGGCCTTCAAATATATCTCCCTAAGCGCCCTCTCTGACAAGACGGCGTTTACCTCATGCCTGTGGGCCTCCTGGTTATTGCAGCAGAAATGTTTGATGGTTCCCGTGACGCCGTATCTCGCCATTCCCTTAAGCTGGGCCGCAGCCATCTTGCCGGTAAGCAGGGGGTCTTCAGAGAAATACTCGAAATTGCGCCCGTTTAACGGGTTCCTGTGTATGTTTAACCCCGGCCCTAAGAGGGTATCTATCCTGTTCTTCCTAAGCTCTAACCCCTGCATCTCGAAGAGATCAGAGACCAGGTCCTCATTAAATGTGCAGGCTAAGAGAGTTCCGTTGGGCAGGCTGAATGCCTTTGTCCCGCAATCCATCCTTATTCCGGAGGGACCATCTGTGCAGCAGGCCACGGGAATGCCGAGGTTTTTCAGATTTTCCGTGACGCCGCCGAAGGCACCGCCGGTACCGGGCGTTACCTTGGGAGAGTTCATCCCCTCCCCACGGGTCAGGCAAATCAAGTCCTCATCCGGTATCTGAGAGATAAAGTCGTCAAGTTCCGCCCTGCCGTCATAGACATCGCCAAGTTTTATTCCCCTATCGCCGGTATACGGCACCTCCCCGGGCATAGAGTCCCTAATACGGTCCTTTAGGGAATATTCGCGCAGGGGGACGTCCTCGCAGTCCTCCGCTAAAACGCCGTTCTCCTCTTTTGGGTGAAGCCTCTTAAACGGCTTTACAGGGGAGCAGGCCTCTCTGCACTGCTCTGTGAGAATTAGGGATTTCACTTCAAAACTTCCGCTAAGTTCGGCGTTTTCCACGTCCGTACCGGTATATAGTTTATACTCCCCCGGCTCTAGCACATAGGCCGACTTATGCCCCGTGGCGCCGCCGTCATCGTAGGACGCCAACTGCGATTTCCTGACCTCAAAGCTTAGGTCGCAGCTCTCCCCCGGGTTTAATGCCGGGGTCTTTGAGAACGCTGCAAGCACCCTCTTAGGCTTCCCAAGCCTGCCCTGCGGAGCCTCTGAATAGACCTGGACCACCTCTTTGCCGGGAACATCCCCCGTATTTGTGACCCTCACGGTCTCGATGACACTGTTCTCCACATCTTTAAAATCGACGATTTTAACAGAGAATTTCGTGTAGGACAGCCCAAAGCCGAACGGGTAGAGGACCCTGTCCTGCCTAAAGGTCTCAAAATAGCGGTAGCCGACATAGATATCGTCTCTATAAATGGATTCTTTTTCCGCGCCGAAGCCCTCTGTTGAGGGGTAGTCTGAGATATCGCAGGCTATGGTATCGCTTAGCTTGCCGCAGGGACTCACCCTCCCCAAAAGCACATCAGCCACGCCAGAACCGCCCTCCTGTCCGCCTTGCCAAACATACATGACGGCCGAGGGATTATATTCTTTCACCCATTTCATGTCGATTATATTTCCGACATTCAGAAGCACTATCACCCTGGAAAACGCATGCGTCACAGAGGCAAGCATCTCCTCCTCTCTCTCTGTAAGGAGGTAACTGCCCCGGGTATTGCTGTTATCCTTGTCCTCCCCCGCCGTACGGCCGATTATGACTATGGCGGCGTCGCTCTCAGAGGCGGCGTCTTTCGCAAGCTCATCGCTTACGGGCATCTCCTCCTGGCACCACGGCTCCTGCGCCCAGCCCATGCCCTTCTCAAAGGGATGTTCTTTAAGCCAGCCCTCGTATACGCTCTCTAACTTCTCATTTACCTCTATCTCCTCGGCAGCCTTAAGCGCATCCAAAATCCCCGTGACATAGCGCGTGTTCACCGCACCGCCAGAGCCGGTCCCGCTTTTGTAGTAGTCAAACTGAATCCTCCCGAAAACAGAGACCCTCTCCCCGGATTTTAGCGGAAGAGCGCCGCCTTCATTTTTTAGCAGGACACAGCCCTCCGCCACCGTCTGCCTTGAAAGCGCTGCGTATTTTTCCCAGTCTATCTTATATCTGTTCATGACCATACTCCCTCCCACGCGAAAACGCGCCAAACTTCATCTTTATTCTAATCATACACTTTTTTGCGCGGTTTTTCAAGTATTTTGTGAAAAATACGGGTTCGCCTGAGAAATTTCAGACTCGCACTCTTTCTTTAATCTTTCTCAACACGAGGGGAACACCGTAAAGCAAAAGCCAGCAAAGTCCGGCTATTATTGGCAGACCTATCAGATACCCCGGATTACCGAGATATTTTGCCAGAAGAGAGAGGGGGTTTCCCTCCCCGGGAGAATTTAGAAAGAAGAAGTTCGTGTCAAGCAGCTTATTTAAAAAGTATATCGGTATAAGAATCCAGAGAAATTTTGGCAGAAGCCGCAATAGTCTTGAAAACTTAGGCTTGAAGCCGTCCATGAGAACAAGGAGAGGATACAGAAACAGCAAAATATGCGCTGTGAAGTGGTGGATTCCCATGGCGCTTAAGGCCGGCAGATATGACCAGCCCGGAAAAAGCAGGGCAAAAAAACTTGCGGGCATGCATATCGCAAAAAGGATTTCCCTGCACCATTCCCGCGGGCGCAGGCAGTCCGCCAAGATTACAAAAATATTTATGCTGCAGAGATGCAGGGGCAGGCATCCCCACCAAAATACCCCGGAACGTATAGTCAGCGCGTATTTGAGAAATTCATCCAGAAAGAGAAGCGCGCAGACCGCTTTCAATATTCTCCTCCTGCCTCTCTCCCCCAAGAGGTGAAAGGCGGTTAGCATCGCAGCTATGAAAATCCCCGCGGCAATAAGCCAGAGAATATGCTCCATCCCCCAGAGAGGAAAACCCAGGCCGTCGGGCACGGTGGCGTCGGTAAACCAGAACCAGTCTTCCAAATCTCCGCCTCCCAGCTTTCAAGATAAAAAACTCAACTGAAAAGAGTATGAATTAGAAAAAAGCTTTTGTCAAGAAATTTATCGACAAATTTGTCGATAAGGCGGTCTTATGGGAAAAATGGAATAATAACGCTTTAATTTGCTCTCGATCTGTGATATTATGTGAGAGATGAAAGATTGGAGGTTTTTGCAATGCCGGTAAAAGGGGAAGAACGGATTTTCGCCGGGGTGCTTTTTACCCCGGGTGACAGCGAGCTTGTGGCCATTAAAAAGAGGAGCCATGACTTAAGCCAGGAGTACAACTCCACAAAAGAGGAGGAGACGGAGCGCAGGGCCAAGATACTCCATGAGATTTTGCTGGAGTTTGGAGGCGGCTCTATGCAGGGACCGATCTTTTTCCACTACGGAAAGCATACAAAAATTGGAAAGCGGTTCTTCGCAAACTATGACCTCACGGTCCAGGATGATGCGATGGTAAGCATTGGGGACGACTGCAACTTCGGCCCTAAGGTCTGTATAGTCACGCCCGTACATCCGATGGTGCCTGAGGAGCGGCTCTTGATGAGAGACCCTGAGGGGAAACCCTTAAGGGTATGTTATGCCAAGCCCGTCACAATAGGCAATAACTGCTGGCTGGGAGCCGGTGTCATTGTCTGCCCGGGGGTAAGTATTGGGGACTGCTGCGTTATCGGCGCCGGCAGCGTCGTCACAAGGGACGTCCCCCCAAACAGCTTTGCCGCGGGAAACCCCTGCAGGGTCATAAGGGAAATCACCAAAGAGGATTCCCTTGTAAACAGGCCGGAGGTCCTTGGGGGATACTCCCCGTATACGGCGGAGGAGATAGAAAGGCTGCGCTGAGAGATGCGATTGCTTTAGTTTTTTGGGATAATCTCACTTTAACTCTTGACATTTTCCGGTTCCTATGGGAAAATCAGAACGTTGGCAAAATTCTGATATGGAGTGTTTTTGATGAAGAAAATTCTAAACGAATTTAGGGATTTCATCTCCCGCGGAAATGTCATGGACATGGCGGTAGGCGTTATTGTAGGCGGAGCTTTCACGGCCATAGTCAACTCTCTCGTAGACGACCTCATAAACCCCTTGCTGGGCATTATCACCGGCGGGAACAACCTTGCGGAAAAGTCCATAAATATCTTCGGCGCACAGATCATGTACGGGTCGTTTATAACGGCTGTCATCAATTTCCTGCTCATCGCGCTGGTTCTCTTCTTCATAGTCAAGGGAATCAATGCCATCCACGAACGGGCCAAGAAGTCAAAGCCGGCCGAGCCGCCCGCAGCGTCCACCAAGATCTGCCCGTTCTGCAAGAGCGAGATACCGATAGACGCCACCCGCTGCCCCCACTGCACTTCACAGCTTTCGGCAGAAGAGGAAAAAACTGGGGCGGAAGTCCAATAAGATTTGTACAGATTAACCGGCGGCAAACCTGCAAAATGGTATTGTCGCCGGCTTTCTTTTGTGCTAAGATAGGTAATCAAAATCTGTCATTTTCCTGGTGAAAAGGGCTTTAATATGAAAATCGTTATTGTAGGCGATGGAAAAGTCGGTTCGGCGCTGACTGCGCAGTTGGCGCAGGACGGACATGACGTGGTGGTGATTGACAGCAATCGCATGGTTTTGCAGGAGACGCAGCAGAATCTGGACGTCAGCGTAGTCCATGGAAACGGGGCTGTGATGCGAGTGCAGCAGATGGCAGACGTGGCGAACAGCGGCCTTCTGATAGCCGCGACCAGTGCGGATGAGACAAACCTTCTCTGCTGCCTGATGGCAAGAATCCTGGGCTGCCCAAGGACCATAGCCCGCGTGAGGAACCCCGAGTATTTCAGCCAGCTAAACCTCCTGCAGAAGGAATTGGGGCTTAGCATGTATATCAACCCTGACAGGGCTACCGCAAGCGAAATCTTCAGACTGCTGCAGTTTCCCAGTTTTATCAAGCGCGACGCTTTCGCGAAGGGCCGTGCCGAGATAGTGGAACTGGAAGTCAGAAAGGGAAGTCCGCTGGACGGCCTCTCCCTAGTGGATCTGCCAAAGACCCTAAACGTGAAGGTTCTTGTCTGCGCCGTCTTAAGGCAGAACAGGCCTTATGTCTCGAGACTGGGTTCCTTTACTCTCACTGCGGGGGACCGGATTTCCGTCACTGCACCGACCTCTGAACTCGCCAAGTTCCTGCGCAACCTGGGCGTGGAGCGGAGAAAGATCAAGGACGTCGTGATAGTCGGGGGCAGCCGAATAGCGGTATACCTGGCCATGGAACTTCTGGAGAATGGGATAAAGGTCACGCTCTTCGACATTGACGAGAACCGCTGCAATGAACTGGCGGGAGCCCTTCCGAAGGCGACGATCATAAACGCCGACGGCTCTGACAGAAATATCCTGGATGCCGAGGGAGTAGGAGAGGCTGACGCGGTCATCACCCTCACAGATATAGACGAGGTGAACCTTATAATCTCCATGTATGCGAACTATCTGGGGGTATACAGGGTCATAACCAAGATAAACCGAACTGATTTTAACGAGGTCCTAAACGACAAGGGAATAGACTGCATGGTCAGCCCGAAAGAGCTGGTCTGCACTGATATCTTAAGATACGTAAGGGCCATGGACAACCGCAAGGGCGAGACCATGGTCTCCATGCACCGCATAGCGGACGACAGGGTGGAGGCGATGGAATTCTCAGTGAAATACGGCATGCCCAACCTTGGGGTACGGCTAAGCGACCTAAAGTTAAAGCCGAATACGCTTGTCGCGTGCATTTTCAGGAAGGGCAGGGTTATAATCCCCAGCGGCACCGATACCATCGAACCAGAGGACAGTGTAGTGATAGTATCATTAAGCGAGCAGGGTATTAACAGCCTGGAAGACATTTTTTTGGAGGCTTAGCGCATGAACCGAAGAATGATTTTCCAGTTATTATGTTATATCCTACGCATAGAGGCTCTCTGCTTACTCCCGGCTGCCGCCGTCTCTCTGATATACCGCGAATTCTACCCCGCGCTGATAATGGTCCTCTGTGCAGCGGGGATAGCGGCGATAAGCCTGCTTGGATATGCCTTTCGGCCTAAGACCAGGCAGATAGGCGCGCAAGAGGGTTTTGTAAGCGTGGCGCTCTGCTGGATTTTTGTCTCTGCCTTCGGTGCGATGCCGTTTTATATAAGCGGGGCCATTCCCCACTATGTCGACGCGCTCTTCGAGACCGTCTCGGGCTTCACCACAACGGGGGCCAGCATTCTCTCTGATGTGGAGGCAATGCCAAAGGGCCTGCTCTACTGGAGGAGCTTTACCCACTGGCTGGGCGGCATGGGCGTGCTGGTCTTTCTTCTTGCGGTGGTCTCCATGGGAAAGGGAAGAAATTCCCTTTTGCATGTGATGAGGGCAGAGAGCCCGGGGCCGCAGGTTGATAAGCTGGTCCCAAGGCTGCAAAATAGCGCGAAAATCCTCTATTCCATCTATGTGGTTATGACTGTCGCGCAGGTGGTTTTTCTGCTTTTGGGAGGAATGCCGCTTTTTGACAGCATCTGCACGGCCTTCGGCACCGCCGGCACCGGAGGGTTCGGTGTAAAAAACGACAGCATGGCCTCCTACAGCCCATACCTGCAAAATGTCTGCACGATTTTCATGGCGCTTTTTGGCGTAAATTTCAGCATTTATTATCTCTTCCTGCTCAAGCAGTTTACGAAGGCTTTCAAAAATCAGGAGTTTCTCGCGTACTTTGGCATAATGGGGGCGGCCGTGGCGATAATCTCCTTTAATATCCGCCCGCTCTTTAACAGCATCTGGGACGCCATACACCACGCGGCCTTCACCGTCTCATCCATAATGACGACCACAGGGTTCGCTACGGTGGATTTCAACCTCTGGCCGCCGCTTTCAAAGATCCTTCTCATACTCCTCATGATAATCGGAGCGTGCGCAGGCTCTACAGGCGGCGGGATAAAGGTGGCGAGGCTCCTGCTGATAGTCAAGGGTACCCGCAGGAGCATCAAGCGCATGCTTCGTCCGCGCTCTGTAGTGACTGTGCAGATGGACGGAAGCAAAGTCGAGGACGACGTCATGTGGAACACCTTCTCCTACCTCACGGTCTACGTGATAATGGCGTCCATATCCATACTGATCGTATCAATAGATGGAAATGACATAGAGACGAACATCTCAGCCGTCATGGCCTGTCTTAACAATATAGGTCCCGGCCTGGGTGCGGTTGGCCCGACGGCGAACTACGGCCATTTTTCCGACCTGTCCAAACTGACGCTAACCTTTAATATGCTAGCCGGAAGGCTTGAGATCTTCCCGCTGCTCATGCTCTTTATTCCCTCAGCGTGGAGAAGAGGCTGAAAAAACACCCGGAGCGGTCTCCGGGCGTTTTTATTTTTTTCCAAACCTTTCCAAAAGCAGCGGCCGCATCTCCGCGGCAAGATAGAACGAGCCGCAAATGATATATGAAAGGTCTTCACCTTCTCCCGCGGTGAGAAGCTCAAGCGCATCCCCGGGGGTTTTTGCTGCCAAAACATCGGGGCAAAATTCCAAAGCCTCTTCCCTGAACCTCTCTGCGTCCAGCGCACGGGGGTTATCGGGTTTAACCGTGATAATTTTCTTAAAGAGCGGGGCAAGAAGTCTGAGATATTCCCTGCTGTCCTTGTCCTCCATAATTCCCATTAAAGCGGCTTTTTTGCCGGGTACAAAGGAGTTTAGCGCATCTCTTAGCGCCGCAGCGCAGCCGGGGTTATGCCCGCCGTCTAGGAGCACAAGCGGCTTTTCAGAGATGATCTCCATCCTGGCAGGAATGAAAGCCCTCTCAAAACCGGACCTTATTTTCTCTTTAGGGAGCTTAAACCCGCGCTCTCTCAGCACATCCAGGGCAAGCAGGGCAGTTGCGGCATTCTTTACCTGATGTTCCCCCAAAAACGGGGTTTTGAAAACTTCGCCGTCCGCCTCAAATTCTGTTCCGTAAACCGACGAGCCGATTGTCTCTATGCCCTTGAGGTAGGGGATATACATCTGGGCCTCCCTCTCCCGGCAGACAGTCCTGAAGACCTGCCAGACGGCAGCGTCCTGCTCCGGATAGAAGACGACCCTTCCGCCGGGTTTAATGATGCCCGCTTTTTCATAGGCAATCTCGGCTAAGGTGCCGCCAAGGACTGCGGTATGGTCTAGAGAGATCGACATTATGACCGCGGCCTCGGGGGTATCTATCACGTTTGTGGCGTCAAACCTTCCGCCCAAGCCAACCTCTAGGACGACAATATCACAGTTTTTACGCCTAAACCAGTCGAAGGCCAAAGCGGTTATAAACTCG
This sequence comes from uncultured Acutalibacter sp., assembly GCA_964602365.1. Classification (GTDB taxonomy): domain Bacteria; phylum Bacillota; class Clostridia; order Oscillospirales; family Acutalibacteraceae; genus Acutalibacter. The sequence goes on from CAZRQD010000001.1 coordinate 52,173, forward strand.
AATTCTGTGAAGGTCTCCCCGCTTGCCTCAAGATCGCCCGCAGCGCGGGATACGATCTCAACCTCAGCTATCAGTTCCTCTTTAGAGATCATCTCGCCGTCAACCTGAAAGCGCTCTCTGAAATCCAGAACATACGGCGAGGTATATAGCCCGACCCTGTACCCGCTCTCCTTCAGAGCGGAAGAGATAAGAGCACAGGCGGTTCCCTTCCCGTTTGTCCCCGCCACATGGACAAACTTGAGGTCCTTTTGCGGGCTGCCAAGTTTTTCGGTAAGGGCAGTTATCCTCTCTAATCCGGGTTTTACACCAAAACGCAGGCGGCGGTTAACCTCTACCAAAGCGTCCTCATAGTTCATCACGCGCCAAAGCTCCTCAGCGATTCCTCAATCATGCGGACCTTTTCACTAAGCTTCTCTCCGTTTGTCCTCACCCCGTCTATGACGTTCTGCGGAGCCTTGCTCATGAAGGTCGGGTTGGAGAGTTTCGCCTCCACGTTAATAAGCTGTTTGCGGGCGGTTTCAAGCTCCTTGCTCAATCTCTTGATTTCAGCGTCCCTGTCCACCAAATCCTCCATGGGAAGGTAGCCCTTACAGCTGTCCGTTACCACAGTGACGGAACCCTCCATGTCCTCAAAGGAAGGGGCGGTTATCATCCCGCTTAGGTAGGCCAAGCGTTCTATGGCGCCGCGCTCCTTTTCATAAGGGGCGGAATTTTCCGTCTCTATAAAGAGATGCGCCTTCCTAACCGGCGGTACGTTCATCTCGCTTCTGCGGGTTCTCACCGCAGTGATGAGATCCATCACCTTTCTCATCTCATCCTCTGCTTCCCCGTCGTGGAGGGATGGGTCATACTCCGGCCACTTCGCCACTATCAGCGCTTCACCCTCATGCGGGAGGCTCTGCCAAATCTCCTCTGTTATAAACGGCATAAACGGATGCAGGAGCTTTAAGGTGTTTGAAAGCACCCACACAAGTCCCTTCCTCGCATTTTCGGCGGATTCCTCATCTGCGCCTGAGAGCCTTACCTTCGCAAGCTCTATATACCAGTCGCAGAAATCGGACCAGAGAAAATCATATAGCTTCTGAACGCCTATCCCAAGCTCGAATTTATCCAAGTTTTCTGTGACCTCTTTGGCCACGGTGTTAAAACGGCTGACTATCCACCTGTCTTCAATCGATGTGAGCTTAGGCAGTTCAAACGGTGTGCCGAAATCGTCCACGTTCATATGAATGAACCTGGCGGCGTTCCATATCTTGTTGGCGAAATTCCGGCTGGCGGCCACCCGCTCCTCCGAGAAGCGCAGGTCGTTCCCCGGGCTGTTCCCCGTAACCAGCATGAACCTCAGGGCATCGGCGCCGTACTTCTCAATCTCCTCCACCGGGTCTATGCCGTTGTCAAGGGACTTGCTCATCTTCCTGCCCTGCGCGTCCCTCACAAGTCCGTGAAAGAAAACCGTCCTAAAAGGTATATCTCCCGTATGCTTTAAACTGGAGAAAATCATCCTCGCGACCCAGAAAAACACTATGTCCACGCCCGGCGTCACGACATCGGTGGGGAAGAAATACTTAAACTCCTCCGTCTCATCAGGCCAGCCCAGGGTGGAAAACGGCCAGAGCGCAGAGGAGAACCAGGTGTCAAGCGTATCCTCATCCTGGTGAACCCTCCCGCCGCAGTGCGGGCAGACCTCTATGTCCTTCTCTGAAACTATCGTAGCTCCGCAGTCCTCGCAGTACCAAGCCGGTATGCGGTGGCCCCACCAGAGCTGGCGGGAAATGCACCAGTCCTTGATGTTCTCCATCCAGTTGAGATAGACCTTCTCCATCCTCTCCGGGATGATTTTTATTCTCTTATCCTTTACCGCGTCTATCGCGGGACCCGCAAGCGGCTTCATCTTCACGAACCACTGCGTGGAGACCCTGGGCTCTACCACGGTATGGCAGCGAGAGCATGTGCCGACATTGTGCTTTATCGGCTCTATGCCCACAAGATAACCGCCGACCTTTAAATCCTCAACTATCCGTTTTCTCGCTTCAAGTCCCGAAAGCCCGCAGTATTTGCCGCCGTTCTCGTTTATAGAACCGTCCTCGTTCATCACGTTGATTATCTCTAGATTATGTCTCTTGCCGACCTCAAAGTCGTTGGGGTCGTGTGCGGGGGTGATCTTCACCGCACCGGTGCCGAAATCCATCTCAACGTACTCGTCGGCAACCACGGGTATCTCCCTGCCGACAAGCGGCAGTATGACAGTCTTGCCGACGTAGTCCCTGTAGCGGGGATCATCCGGGTGGACTGCCACGGCGGTATCTCCAAGCATGGTCTCGGGACGGGTGGTGGCAAGCTCTATATAACCGCTCCCGTCGGAAAGCGGGTAGCGTATATGCCAGAAAGAACCCTCCTTCTCCTCAAACTCCACCTCTGCGTCAGAAATCGCGGTGCGGCAGTTTGGGCACCAGTTGATTATCCTCTCCCCGCGGTAGATAAGCCCCTCGTTAAAGAGGTTCACAAAGACGCGGCGCACCGCCCTAGAGCAGCCCTCGTCCATGGTAAACCTTGTCCGCTCCCAGTCGCAGGAGGAGCCTAGAAGTTTTAGCTGCTCCAGAATTCTGCCGCCGTACTGGTCCTTCCATGCCCAGGCGCGCTTTAGAAACTCTTCCCTGCCAAGGTCCTCCTTGGTAAGCCCCTCCTCTTTCAGCGCCTTGACTATCCTCGCCTCTGTCGCGATGGACGCGTGGTCCGTTCCCGGCAGCCACAGGGCAGAGTAACCCTGCATTCTCTTGTATCTGATCAGCACATCCTGCAGGGTATTGTCCAGCGCATGCCCTATATGCAGCTGGCCTGTGATATTGGGAGGAGGTATTGCTATGGAATACGGTTTCTTTTTAGGATCAACCTTCGCGTGGAAGTACCCTCCGCGCTCCCAGAAATCGTAAATTCTCTTCTCCACTTCACCAGGATCATATGTTTTGGCAAGATCTCGGCCCATGCGCTTACCTCCTCTTTTCTGTCAATTCTCAGTCTGAAATATGCCCGGAGCCTATTCCCTCTTTTGCATCTCCAAGCGGCAGCCAGTCAAGCGCCTTCTGCAAGTAAGCGCTCCAGAAGTTCCAGTCATGCACTCCGGGACCCTCCTGCCATTCCACCTCGTACCCAAGCTTTATAAGATGGTCTTTAAACTTGCGGTTTGGCTCAAAGAGGTTGTCCTCCGTTCCGCACGCCAAGAAGAACTTGGGCTTTATCTCGGAATCCTTTAACCCTTCGGCAAGGGCGTCCGGGTCGTCCTTTCCTCCCGCGACCTTGTCGATGTCCCCGAAAACCGCTTCATAGTATCCGCGGTTGGTAAATGGATTGTCGGTATATTCGGTATGCGTATGGACCTCGGAGGAGATGAGTGCGGAGGACAGAGCGCAGACAGCGCTGAAAGTTTCGGGATGGTGAAGGGCGTTTACTATGGAACCGAAGCCGCCCATAGAGAGACCTCCAATGAAGGTATCCTCCCTCTTATCAGACAGCGGGAAAGATTTGCGGGTAAAATCCACCAGGTCACGGCTTATAAATCTGCCGTAGAAATTTCCGCTCTTTTCATTGTCCACATAGAAAAAGTTATCCCCAGACGGCATAACGACTGCGAGGTTCCTCGCCTCTGCCCAGCTCTGGACAGCGGTATTGTTCACCCAGTCTGTGTAATTGCCAAGAATCCCATGCAAAAGATACAAAGTCTTAAACGGTCTCTGCTCCTGCGCGCCGCCGCCAAATAATTTGTCCGTGGGGAGAATCACCCTTATGGGAACCGTACGGAACAGCGAGGGGGAAAGAAAATTGCACTCCAAAAAAGCCATAGAAATACCTCCTTGTTTTTTCTGATTTTACCAGATTCGCGGGTTTTTGTAAAGAGGTAAAACCGTCGGGATGAAGCGGGATGGGCAAAATGAGATTTGATATCCCGGAAAAACCCAACTCGCTCTTAAAACATACTGCGGAACCTACCTGAATTCGCAAAATTCCCAGTGGTCATTGATAACCCCTATGGCCTGCAGATAGGAATAGATTATCACCGGCCCGGCAAATTTGAAACCGCGTTTTTTCAGGTCCCCGCTAACCCTCTCAGAGAGCTCGTCTTTTGCGGGCATCTCGCCCAAATCCATTAGGTGGTGGTCTATTATCTTCCCCCCGGTAAAGCTCCAGATATATCTGTCGAAACTGCCTAACTCCTCCTCAACCTTCAAAAAAGCCCTCGCATTTGTGACGGCGGCGGTTATCTTAGCCCTGTTGCGGATTATCCCGGGGTCTCTCATCAGCTCCTCTATTTTGTCTCCGCTATATCTTGCGACAGTACCGGGGTCAAGCCCGTCAAATGCTCTCCTGATGTTTTCCTCTTTTTTCAATATGAGGTTCCAGCTGACACCCGCCTGCATTCCCTCTAGGACAAGCATGGCATAGAGCTCTGCCTCCCTGTGCTCTGGTTTGCACCAGCGCCTGTCGTGATAATCTAAAATTTTGGGATCGCTTGCTCCGTCAGCAAAAAAACATCTTGCCATCGCATCCGTCTCCTTAAAAACTTTTGTCAAACTAAAGACTTCTCAAAAATTTTATGCTATAATACCTGCAAATCAAACTGAACCGAGGAGATATAATGCAAAATCCTATTGTCACATTTGAGACCAGCCGCGGCATCATGAGGGCCGAGCTCTACCCTGACATCGCGCCAAATACCGTTTGCAACTTCATTTCTCTTGTAAAATCCGGATTCTACGACGGAACCATCTTTCACCGCGTCATCCCGGGATTTATGATCCAGGGCGGGGACCCGGACGGCACTGGCATGGGAGGTCCGGGATACAGCATAAAAGGGGAGTTCAGCCAAAACGGTTTTAAAAACGACTTAAAGCACAAAAGGGGCGTTCTCTCCATGGCCCGCTCCTCAATGCCGGATAGCGCGGGCTCGCAGTTTTTTATCATGGTGGCGGACGCCCCGCATCTTGACGGAGCCTATGCCGCCTTTGGAAAACTGATAGAGGGAGAGGACGTCGCGGATGCGATCGTATCCGCAAAGAGGAACCGCGCCGACAGGCCCTACGAGGACCAGGTAATGCAGAGGGTCACCGTGGAGACCTTTGGTGCGGAGTACCCCGAACCGGAAAAACTGCGTGTGCGCAGATAAGCCCGGAAAATTCTTTAAACTATGAAGGAAGGTCTAAAGGCCTTCCTTTTTTTCATGCCGTACCGCGAGAGATGACCCTCTCAAGTTCCTCCCTCGTGGGGAGGCCCTCGTTATCCCCGCGGTTTGTGACCTGCACCGCGCCGATCACTGTCCCGCGGAATACAGCCTCCTTAAGGCTAAGTCCCTCGGACAGGGCGCTGAGGACCCCGGCGGCAAACCCGTCGCCTGCGCCGACGGTATCCTCCACGCGCTTAACAGGGAAGGCGGGAATATATCCGGTCTCTCCATCCCTTTGGGAGTAGTACGCGCCTTGTTCTCCCAGTTTTATAGCGACATTTTTTGTACCCCTGGCATGGTAGAACGCGGCGATCTCCTGTGGAGTCTCGCGCCGTGTGAGCATCCTGCCCTCCTTAATCCCAGGCAGGACAGTTTCTGCGCCTTCAGAGAGGGCGTTGAGAGTGGCTACCATACTCTTCTCGTCTTTCCAGAGGTCCGGCCTTATGTTGGGATCAAAGGAGACGGGTATCAGCAGATTTTCCGCCCTCAGGATAAGCCTGCGCACCGCCGAGAGGTTTCCCTCTGATAGCGCGGGAAAAACGCCGGTTATGTGGACCCTCTCCACGCCATAGAGGTCCATCCTGTCGATATCGTGCGCGGAGAACCGGGATGCGGCAGAATTTCTGCGGTAATAGGCAATCTCAGGGTCTTTTCCGGGGGAGAATCCCTTAAGCATGATTCCCGTCTGCTCACCCTTTATTCTCGATATGAGAGCGGTTAAAATTCCGTTTTCCTCCAAGTTTTCGCAGATTCTCTCACCGATGGGATCATCGCCAAGCCTCGTGCAGTACAGGACTTCATGCCCTAAGCGGGAAAGTCCCAGCGCCACATTATACTCTGCGCCTGCAACGGATAGAGAAAAATCCGAGACCTCGCTGAGTTTTCCCTCGCTTTTCGCCATAAAGAGCCCCATTGGCTCGCCAATCAAAAAGATGCTCATTTTATATCTCCGTAAGTACCAGCGAGCAGTCCCCGCTCACCTCTATTTTTCCGGAACCCGCGGGTACAAAAAGACTCTCCCCGGGGGTAAACTTTACCTCGTTCTCCTGCCCCTTAAGCCATCCGCCGCCTTCTATTGAGATGACTGAGAGGAAGGAATCCTCTGTGACTGAGATCTCTCCGCTGCCGTCCACCCTCATCTCACAGGAAGTAAAATACTCGCAAGAGCCAAGTTTTCTAAGGGGACGATCCGGGCTATCAAAATTTTCCCTGCTGATCTTACTTGGGGTAAATTTCGCGACATCCAGGGCTTTATCTATGTGGAGCTGACGCGGTTTTCCGTCGGCGCCTATTCTCCCGTAGTCGTATACCCGGTAAGTGCAGTTGGAATTTTGCTGTATCTCGCAGATCATTATCCCCGCACCTATGGCATGGAGCGTCCCCGCCTCTATGAAAAACACGTCCCCGGGTTTTACAGGCTCCCTGTGGAGAAGCCTCTCCACGGTGTTATTTTTGATGGCCCTCTCAAATTCCTCCCTGTCTGTTTCTCTCTCCACTCCAAAATAGATGTAGGCCCCCGGGTCGCTTGCGAGAACCAGCCACATCTCCGTCTTGCCCAGCTCGCCCTCCGTCTTCAGGGCGTACTCATCGCTGGGATGAACCTGCACAGAGAGGGATTCTTTCGCGTCGATGAATTTTATCAGGACGGGAAAGCGGTCAAATTTCTCAGCTCTTTTGCCCAGCACCCCGGGATTTTTGGAGATATACTCCCCAAGGGTCAGCCCGCCGTAATCCCCGCCAAAAATCACGCTCTCCCCGGCGGGGTGGGTGGAGAGTTCCCAGCTCTCGGCAAGGGGATTTAATTCGCTCTCCTTCGCATAGACCTCTCTAAGTTTGTTGCCTCCCCAGATATAGTCCTTAAAAGCCGGTCTGAGCCTCTCTATTTTCAAAACTCTCTCCTCCTAATACTATAATAGTAGAACGTTATTTTAGCTTAGGTTCTCAAGCATTGCCGAGAGTACTGCCCCCGCGGAGAGCATGCCGCCGTCCCCCTCCTCCACCAGTACGGCAAAGGCGTAGGGGTGGTCTCTATCCTCGCAGAAGCCGACTATCCAACAGTTGGGGCCCTTGTCCTCGCCGACCTCTCCCGTTCCGGTCTTGGCGCAGACCTCTAAGCCTTCCGGGAAGTTCCAGTCGCCGTAGTAATCCCGGACATTGCTCCTCATCAGGGTCTTAAGGGCGCTCGCATCCTCAGCGCTCATCAAATTTTCTCCGCTCTTTGGAAGTCCGGGGGTGATCCTTGGCTCTACCGCCCTGCCGTCCCCCGCTATCGCGCCCATCAGCACCATCATATGGTAGGGGTTTACAATGGTGGTATGCTGCCCTACACCGGCCCAGCCAAGCTCGTTTGCGCCGGCGCGGCTTAGATCTATCTCGCTCTCTGATATCGGTATCCCGTCAAATTCCAACTGGCGGTTAAAGCCCAGCTCCTCAGCCTTTTTCTGCAAATCCCTCGCGCCGATCTCAAGCGCGAGATTTGCGAAATAGACATTGCAGGAGTTTCCCAGCGCCTCCGTGAGAGTCTGCTCTCCGTGGGGAACTCCATCAACGCAGGTGATCTCGCTCCCGCCGATCTCCTGCGCGCCGTAGCAGGTGAAAGTCTTTTCAAGGTAGGAGTCCGGCCATTTTTCCATCGCGGCAAGGGTAGTCACCAGCTTAAATATGCTCCCCGGGGTAAAGGAGCTTGAGAGCGTATTGTCGAGATATACGCCGTTATACGCCTCATTCTCGTCTATATCTTCAGGAGGATATTCAGGGTCGAATCCGGGGGCGCTGACCTTGACCAAGATCTCCCCCGTCACGTAATTATAGAGCAGGACCGCCCCGTTTCTGCCGTTCATCGCCGAATAAGCCGCAGCGGACGCCGCCTGGTCCACTGTGAGTTTCACATTTTTCCAGAAAGAAAACGGAATGGGATTTAGCCCCGTGACGAAATTATAACCGGAGAGTTTAGCACGCATGGTATATTCTGTAGAGGTGCTGATGTATCCCCACGGGTCCCCCACGGTATGCAGCAGGGCTATGCGGTTTAACTCTCCCTCCCCGTAGAGGCGCTGTCCGTTTTCATCAGTATAGGCAAGCCTCTCGCCGTTTCTGTCTGTGATCTCCCCCAGCTCTGCACCCTCATCGCCGCCGTAGATATGCCCGTTATACGGCTGCATGGCCCATCTATCGCCGTCGATTACAAATTCCGCGCAGAGGTAGCCAACCCCGCAGAGAAACACGGCAAGCAGGATATACAGAACTACAGAGCGAAAACCTACAGTCTTCATGAGCTCATATCCTCCATATAGTAGTCGGCGGACTTCCTTTTAGCCCTTCTCGCCGCATAAGTGCGCTCGTCAGAGGCCTTGATAAACGCCAGCAGTCCCCAGCAGGATACAAGACTGGAACCGCCCGCGCTGAAAAACGGGAAGGTCACACCGGTCATCGGCATGAGATCCGTGCAGCCGAAGACGTTTAGCGCAGTCTGGAATAGCAGCAGCCCGGCAGCGGCGCAGGACGCTATGGAAAAGAAGGTGGAGCGGCTGCGCGTCACGTCGCTTCTGGAATAGAATACGAAGAGGCATATGGCGAATATGACGGCAAGCGCCATGATAAGTCCCTGCTCCTCCGTGAGGAGACCGAAGGCCAGGTCGCTGTCAGCCGCGAAGACATAGATTAAGCTGCTGGTCCCCAGTCCCAGCCCAAAGAGTCCTCCGCTTGCCATATAGGTGAGTACCCTCGTCTGCTGATAGCCCATATTGTCGTTAATATGCTCCCAGGCATGCCCCCACCCCAAAAAGCGCTCTGCGACATACGGCATAAACCTTATAACGAGCAGAACCCCCAGAAATGCTCCTGTCAGCACAAGGGCTATCGTGCGAAAACTGCCGGAGCGCATGAATGCGATTATCAAAAACGATGCGAAAAATATTAAGGCGGTGCCAAAATCTCTAAGCAGCGCAAGGAAACCGACGCAAGCCCCGGCAAAGAGCATAAATTCCGTAATATTCTTTTTTGTCTGCAGCCTATCCAGCGTGGAGGTTCCCACAAAGACAAAGGCTATCTTTATGAATTCTGAGGGTTGAAAACTCACCGGTCCAATCGTTATCCAGTTTTTAGAGCCGTACCTCTCGTCACCGATCAGGAGGTTTGCCAAAAACAGCAGGAGAGCGCCAAGCCCGATATATACCCTGAACCTTGCGACCCTCTCTAAATCGTTCATAAACCAGATGAGAAAAGAGAAAAGCGCTACACCCAAGACAAGCGCCAGCATCTGCGTAAGGGCGGTTTTGACATCGTGGGACGCGAGCAGCTCTATGCCCATCCCGGAGAGCAGAAAACCCACCGTCTCTATCTCAAAGCTGACATGCCTTAAAACCCCCATGGAGACGATATAATATCCCCACTCCAGCGGGAGCAGCACCGCAAGGGGCAGAAGTTTTATAAGACCCCCCTTCCCCTCAGCATTCACCGCAAAAAGCGCAGACTGTATGGCCATGAGAATCTGCACAAGCGTCGTTATAAGCAGCAGCTTTTTGGGGGATACCGCCTTTTTTCCAAAGGTCCTTATAGTCCTGCGCGCGCCGGTCTGCGCCTCAGGAGAGTTTTTAAGGGTCAGCGCTGTTCTCCCCAATAGAATGATATCCCCTGCGCCGACAAGCGCCCTGCCGTCCACCCTCTCTCCGTTTAGGTAGACCCCGGCCTTAGAGCCGGTGTCGCAGATGAACCAGCCCTCCTCCCTTCTCAAGAGTACGGCATGGTCCCTGGAGACGGTGGAATCCGGTATGGTTATATCGCAGCTTCTGCTTCTCCCTATGGAATTCTCCCAGTAAAGTACGGGGAACCTCACCCCGGTCTCCTCTTCCTCCAAAAGGACAAGCGGGGCTTTTGTCCTCTGCTCCATTTTAAAAGAGGTGTAGCAGCGCCACACCACATGGATCACGAGTACCGGGGTCAGCACCCGCAGTGCAAAAAGAAACAGCGGAAGCATTCCCGAACCCAAAAATCTCTCAACATACTCCAAAACTCTATCCACTTATCTTTACCACATTATTAGGGCCCTTGAACAGATGGTTCTCCGGCACATATCCCCTCACCATCGAGAGGGGGTATACCCTGGAATTTCTCCCTATCACCGCCCCGGGATTCAGAACGGCGTTACAGCCTATCTCCGCATAGTCCCCAAGCATCGCGCCGAATTTTTTGAGCCCAGTCTCAACTCTCTCCCCGCATACATTGACAGAAACGGGGGTCTTGTCCTGCTTCACGTTAGAGGTCACGGCACCGGCGCCCATGTGTGCGCGATAGCCCAAAATGGAATCCCCCACATAATTATAGTGCGGGACCTGAACACTGTCAAAAAGTATGACGTTCTTCAGCTCTGTGGAATTTCCCACGACACATCCGGCCCCAATTAAGGCGCATCCGCGGATAAAAGCTCCGGGACGCACCTCGGTCTCCGGACCGATGACAGCGGGACCCATGATAAAATTGTTGGGGTAGATCTTCGCAGTTCTGTGTATCCAGACGTTTTCCCCTGCCCGCTCATAATCCCCGGGGAGGGTTTCCCCTAGCCTTAGAATAAACCCGCCTATCTGCGGCAGGGCCTCCCACGGATACTGATACTCAGAGAGGAAATCAGAGGCCAGGGTGAATTTTAAATCAAACAGCGCCGTGGTTTGGAGAAAAGACTTCATCTCAATTCTCCCTACGGTGCCATCGCCACAACAATCTGGTCCAGCGCATCTATCTGGTTTAGGTCAAGCTGAAGCTCCCCGTCCACCGTCCGCAGGATATTCAGCTCCACGCTCTTTACCTCAGAGCCATAGGATATCTGCCCTATAACCCTCTCACAGTAGGAGACGACCTTCTCGGCGAAGATCTCGTTTACGTCCACCGGCTCATTTCCCGCACCGGACTCATCCTTAAGCCTATCCGCGGCCTCGGTCTGGGCCTCCTGCCTCATCTTCTCTATCTCCCCCGTGATATTGGCGAAATTGTTGACGGGATTTACCTGCACCTCAACCGAATAGCCGCTTTCCTCATCCTGCTCCTCAACCACGGTATACCGCGTCGCGGAGTAGGCCCAGCCCATCACGGTCTCCAGCCTCTGCATCTGCTCATCGTTTGGTGCGACGGTATGCAAATTGCAAAATCTGACGGCGGCGTTCTCCAGGGTAATGTCGTTATTCATCTGCGCTTCCTCCTCGCTTAGCCCCGAGATCTCCATAAGCTTCGCGTGGTCGCCCTTATAGCTGCTGTCAAGGAAAGCCTGGATATACTCTGAGACGTCAAATTCTGAAAATCCCGGCTTTGGTATCTCGCACCCCGCGAAAACCAGAACAGCGGAAAAAGCCAGCACCACTAAGGTCAGCAAAATATTTTTCGCCTTCACCATAAAGTCCCCCTTACGCGTATCTGCCGCAGCAATTTTTATACTTCTTCCCGCTGCCGCAGGGGCAGGGGTCGTTTCTTCCGGGCTTTTTTTGTTTTCTTACGGGCTGCTTCTTGGTCTGCTGGGGCCCGCCGGCAGTCACGTCTTTCGCGGCGGATTCCCTCTTTGGCGCCTCTCTCCTCACAAGTCTCACGGTGAGGATCATCCTGGCGGTATTCTCCCGGATAGTCCGGTTCATCGCGTCAAACATCTCAGAGCTCTCTATGCGGTACGCCACCACAGGGTCCTGCTGGGCATACGCCCTAAGTCTGATTCCCTCTTTAAGCTGCTCCATCGCATCTATATGGTCCATCCACTCCCTGTCCACATTCTGCAGCAGGATGGCCCTCTCAAGCTCCCTCATCACAGGAGGGGTGAATTCCTCCTCCCTCTTTTCGTAGAGAGCGTAAGCCTTTTCGGTAAGCTCTTTCACGACGGCGGAGGGTTCAAGCTCCTCCAGCTCTGCCTTGCTGAACCTAAGGTCGTTCTCCCCCGTAAGCCAGCCCTGGTACTGCTCTCTTAGGCCGTTTATGTCCCAGTCGTCATGCGGGGTATTCTCAGGCAGGTATGTGGATACGTTTGATGCGATCGCATCCTCTATCATCTTCTGTATCTTGGATTTGAGATTCTCCCCCGCAAGTACCATATCCCTCTCGCGGTAGATGGTCTCCCTCTGCATATTCATCACGTCGTCATACTGCAGGACGTTTTTCCTTATGGCGAAGTTCCTGCCCTCTACCCTCTTCTGCGCCCCCTCTATAGAGCTTGAGACCATGGACGCCTCTATCGGCATATTGTCCTCTATCTTTAGCCGGTCCATCAGGCCAGATATCTTCTCCCCGCCAAACAGCCGCATGAGGTCGTCCTCCAAAGAGAGGTAGAACCGGCTCATGCCGGGGTCCCCCTGCCTGCCGGCGCGCCCTCGCAGCTGGTTATCAATTCTTCTGGATTCATGTCTCTCCGTTCCTATTATATAGAGGCCGCCAAGCGCCTTTACCTCTTCGGCCTCGGGGGCTATCTGCTCCCTGTACTTCTGGTTTAAAGCCCTAAACTCCCCCCTGGCCTTCAAGATCTCCTCGTCCTCCGTATGGCTGAAGGCTGAGGCCTCTGCCAACAGCTCCTCAGAGTATCCCTCTCTCCTCATCTCGGCCTTAGCCATAAATTCAGAGTTGCCGCCAAGCATGATGTCAGTGCCGCGGCCCGCCATATTCGTGGCGATGGTCACCGCACCTTTGCGGCCGGCCTGCGCGATGATCTGCGCCTCCTTTTCATGGTACTTGGCGTTTAGCACCTCGTGCTTAATACCCTTCGCCTTTAGCATTTTAGAGAGCCTCTCGGACTTGTCTATCGTCACGGTACCCACAAGCACCGGCTGCCCCTTGGCGTGGTGTTCGACTATATCGTCTATGACGGCGTTATATTTTGCCAGCTCTGTCTTATAGACCACGTCGGGGTAGTCCTCACGGATCATCGGTCTGTTCGTGGGGACCTCCACCACATCCAGGCGGTAGATCTCTGAAAACTCCTCCTCCTCGGTCATGGCCGTACCGGTCATTCCTGAGAGCTTTTTGTAGAGCCTGAAATAATTCTGGAACGTGATAGTTGCCAAAGTCCTGGACTCTCTCGCGACAGTAACTCCCTCCTTGGCCTCAATAGCCTGGTGAAGGCCCTCGTTATATCTCCTGCCGTACATGAGGCGGCCTGTGAACTCGTCAACGATAATCACCTCGCCGTCCTTTACTACGTAGTCCTGGTCCCTGTGCATTATACCCCAAGCTTTGATCGCCTGGTTCACGTGGTGCTGGATGTTTATATTGTCCGGGTCGGTGAGGTTATCTATCCCGAAATACTCCTCTGCCCTCTTCACGCCCCTCTCTGTAAGAGAGCAGGTTTTCAGCTTCTCGTTGACTATATAGTCATAGTCCTTATAGAGCTGGTCGTTATCCTCCTTTTCGTCCGTCTCCTTTACCTTGATAAACTTCATGCCTCTGGCAAGGTTATTCGCCCTGTCATAGAGGTCGTCAGCCTTCTCTCCTCTTCCGGAGATTATCAGCGGGGTCCTCGCCTCGTCTATCAGGATGGAGTCAACCTCGTCCACGATGGCGTAGTTCTGTCCGCGCTGGACTTTCTGGTCTGCATAGGCGACCATATTATCTCTCAGATAGTCAAAGCCCATCTCGTTATTCGTCCCGTAGGTTATATCGGCGGCATAGGCGGCTCTCTTTTCCCTAGGGTCCATTCCGCTTAGGGCAAGCCCCACTGAAAGCCCCATGAAGTTGAAGACCCTCGCCATCATCTCGCCCTGATATTTCGCAAGATATTCGTTGACCGTCACCACGTGGACGCCCTTGCCCGTAAGCGCGTTCAGATAGGCAGGCAGGGCAAGGGTATAGGTTTTGCCCTCGCCGGTCTTCATCTCGGCTATCCTGCCCTGGTGCAGGATCACGCCGCCCTCCACCTGCACAGGAAAAAGCCTTATGGACAGGACCCTGTCCATCGCCTCCCTGCAGGCGGCAAAGGCCTCGGGCAGGATATCCTCCATGGTCTCCCCCGCCGCAAGCCTCTGCTTAAAGCGCGGCGTCTCGGCCTTTAACTCCTCGTCGCTCTTTTTGCGGTACTCCTCCTCAAGCCCGAGGATCTTCTTCACCGTGGGCTCTATTCTTTTAAGTTCCCTCTTGCTGTAGCTTCCAAAAAATTTTGTGAGAATATTTGCCATATTCTTCCCCTTACTGTAAAAACTTTAAGTTTATCATGTAAAATGGCAGAGATCTCCGCCCAGTATTATACCACAAACCTGTACAAAATTGCAACCGAAAAACGCTGCCAATGCATAAAAGACGGTGGCCGGGCTGTCTCAGTTTTGAGAGAGCCGTTGCCTTAACCATCCCACAGACTGCCTAAGATAGCCCTCCATATCCGGCGCGCCGTAATGTTCTATGGATAAAACCCCTTTGTATCCGTCATCTTTGAGGCGGGCTATTATCTCCTCCATCTTTATCTCGCCCCCGCCCACGGGTGAGGAATAGAGTTTCTGCCCGTCTATAGCGGTTATCCCTACCTCTCCCGGGGCTCCAAAATAAGCCCTGTCCTTTAGGTGGACATATCTAAGGCGGTCCCTTAGGAGCTCATACGCCTCTAACTCGTCCTCCGCCATATAGCGGAAATTTCCGGTATCAAAGCAGGCGCAAAGGTCCGGACAGTCGTCCAAAAATTCCCTTACGCCCCGCATGGTCGAGAACGGAGCGGCCTCGTTGTCAAAATCCTCCATGAGGAGCCTTATGCCATAGGGCTTAGAGAGTACGGCAAGTTCGTTTATTCCCCATGCCATCGCATCCCGTTTTGCTTTTCTCTCATCCTCATCGTGCAAATCCCGAGGGATAAACCCGGGTATCACAAGCAAAGCTTTTACGCCAAGTTCTCCCAAGGTCTCAAGCAGGGGCAGCGCGCGGCTTTTTACATCCCTGTCCTCCCCAAAATTAAAATACGCCGGAACCGTGGAGATCTCCAGTCCCGCATCCTCCATCTGACTTTTTAAAAGCGCGGGTTCCTTTCCTAAGTTTACTTCAGAGACCTCCAGAAAATCTATCCCCATCCCCTTTACAAGAGAGAGGGCATCTGAGATTTTGATTCCCTTTTGTCTCGCCAAATCAGCTATATGGTCGTAGAATGTGCTGAGCTTATTTATCTTTTCCATATTATTTCTCCCGTTATAATATCCGGTCTAATAAAGGAGAGCCGGTTAAAGCTCTCCTCTTTTCTCATTTTATCGCTCCGAAATCCTGGCTTAGCAGAACTTCTCCGGAGGGCTTGGCATAGGTCACCCGCACTATTGGCTCCTCCACACCTGCCTCTATCAGACTGGTGACGAGGTCGAGATATTTGTCAGAATCTGACTGTATGGATTTTTTCAGCTGGTCCGTAAAATTGTCCGGTACCACGTCCCCTAGGCTCTCCAGCGTATAGAACAGCTCTAGGACATTGCCCTCTGCGGCGATCTCTAAGCTCATCCCGCTGCCCTCAAGCTCCGCCTCGGACCGAAGATCGCTAACCAGGCTTTCAAACTCATCGGACTGTACGAAATCCTCCAAGCTCATTCCTCCGGGTTCTTCAGAGGAGGTTTCGCTCTCAGGAGCGCTCTCGGGTTCAGATGGGGTCTCGCTTACCTCCGCCCCGCTTATTGCGGAGGAGGAACTCTCCCCTCCCTGCTGGGCGGACGGCGGGGTCTGCTCTCCCTCGTTCCCACCTCTCGTGACAAAGAATATGATGAGCAGGGCGAGAACTGAAACGGCAAGTATGACAAGGGCTATTTTAACGGGTCTCTTCATTATCCAAAACCTCTCCTTTCTTTTTGAACAAGGCGCGGCGGTTGTCTCGCTGAAATCCTCCCCGCCAAGAGAATTCTATCAGCCAAACTCCTCTTTGTCAAGTAAAATATCGCCCGCGGGGGATGACGCCAACTTCTTCTCATTTTGATAGTGACATTTATCCTCCTCTGTGGTAGAATAGGGATGTGGTTTTCGGCGGGGCAATCTATCCTGCGGAAAGTGATTTGAATTAGAGGCGGAGAGGGAGAGGATTCGGCAATCTAAAAAGCGGCTCTTTCTCTTACCTTCTCCGAGAAAAGGAGGATTTTATGCTACAAAACGAGATGGAAAACCTGCTCTACGAGGCCGGTGCGGTACCGCTGGTCACGCCAAAGGACGCGGTGCAGGCTGTAACCCTGGGCAGGACTATTCTTTCAGCCGGGACAAGGGTGATGGAGATCGCCTTTAGGAACGAGAATGCGCAAAACTCCATCTATGCCGTAAGTACCCAGATCCCTGAGATGTTTGTGCTGGCGGGGACTGTCGTGACCTTGGACCAGGCGAAGGCGGCGGCTGCCACCGGTGCGGATGCCGTCGTATGCCCGGGGCTGGACCCCGAGATCGTCACGTGGTGCCAGGAAAACGGCATGCCCGTCTTCCCGGGCTGCGCCACTGCGACGGAGATACAGAGCGCCTTGAAACTTGGGCTGAATACCGTCAAATTCTTCCCGGCAGAGGCTGCCGGCGGGGTAGAACTCTTAAAGGCACTGCACGCGCCTTTCCCGAACGTGAGGTTCATCCCCACCGGCGGGGTGAACGCGGAGAACTTCTCCGGCTATATCGGCCTGCCCTATGTCCTCTGCTGCGCCGGAAGCTGGCTTTGCCCGGAGAGCAGCCTAAACTCTGCGGACTGGGGAAAGATCTCCTCACTTGTAGGGGACGCTAGGGTAAAAGTCCGGGCCGCAAGGCAGGTTTAAAAACTTAAAAGTCCTCTTGGCTTAGGCTGAGAGGCTTTTATTTTTCTTGACAAACCCGAACCCACGCTGTATAATTGCCTCGAAAACTGTCTCATATGAGACAGTGAAGGCGAGGTGAAGCGTATGGGTCTTAGCGAAGAGGAGAGTAAGACCGCATCCGGGATTTTCCTATTCAGCTCTCTAACTGCGTGCGAGAGGGAGGCTTTTCTCAAAGGCCGGGAGGCCGTGGAGTTTTTTAAGGGCGAGGTTATCTACAGCCCGGATAAATTCAGGCGGTCCTTGGGGGTTATCCTCTCGGGAGAGGCGCAGGTTCAAAATGACAGCGGTACTGTGCTAAACGTTTTGAGAGAGGGTGACTGCTTTGGCGCGGCTGCGCTCTTTTCAGAGATTGAGAGCTATGTGACGACTATCCTGGCGAAGAGCAAAATGAAGATTCTCTTTCTCTCTAACGATGAACTGGAGGAGGCGTTTCTGCGCTACCCGCGGATGGCTATCTCATATATCAGGTTCATCTCGGGCAGGATACAGTTTCTCAACCGGAAGATCGAGAGCTTCACCGCACCGAACGCCGAGGAGGCGCTGCTGGGCTGGGTCTATGAAAACGCCGGAGACGGCGGGCGGGCAGTTCTTCCCGGAGGATTCTCTGCACTTGCCAGAGAGCTGAACCTTGGCAGGGCCAGCCTCTACCGGGCGCTTGACAGGCTGAGCTCTGAGGGGCGGCTTAGGAGAGACGGCAAGAATATCTATCTTGTAAGTGGAAAGGAAGATTCAGAATGAAGAGAGTTTTAAAGGTTTTTTCCGCGGTGCTTCTGGTCTTGGCAATTGTGCTCTGTATGGCGGGATGCGGCGGGGAGAAGCAGGAAGATGCGATGACGATAAGGATCGCCGCACTAAAGGGACCGACCGCCCTAGGAATGCTAAAGATGATGGCGGAACCCGAGGGTACGGATACCTATGAGTTCACCCTGGCAGGATCGCCGGACGAGCTTGTGGGCAGGATAGTCCAGGGGGATTTTGACATGGCGGCGGTGCCGACGAACCTTGCCGCGACCCTATTCAACCGGACAGAGGGCAAGGTGCAGATAGCCGCGCTGAATACCCTGGGGGTGCTGTACTGCGTGGAGATCGGCGATACAGTCAACTCCATAGCTGACCTCAAGGGGAAAACTGTCTACAACCTGGGCAAGGGCTCCACGCCTGAATTTGCCCTAAACTACCTCCTAAAAGAAAACGGCATTGACCCTGAAAACGACCTCACCGTGGAATACGCCACAGAGGCCGGAGAGGTGGCAAGTCTTATGGCAGCGGGAGAGGCAAACCTCGCCATACTGCCGCAGCCCTTTGTCACAAGTCTCCTAGCGCAGAATGACAAGGTCAGGGTTGCCTTCTCCGTAACGGAGGAGTGGGACAAACTTGATAACGGCAGCGTTTTGAGCATGGGCTGCCTGTTAGTGCAAAAATCATTCGCACAGGAACATCCCGGGGTGATGAAGCGCTTTTTGGAGGAGTATAAAAAATCTGTGGACTTCACAAACGGAGAGGACACCATCGCAAAGGCGGCAGAATACAGCGAGCAGTTTGACGTCATACCGGCGGCCGTGGCGCAAAAGGCAATTCCGCAGTGCAATATCGTCCTCATCTCCGGGGAGGAGATGAAATCGCAGACTGAGGGATTTTTAGAGGTCCTCTATAACGCCGACCCGTCCTCCGTGGGCGGGGCCCTCCCGACGGATGATTTCTATTACATAGGCGATGAGAGCTGACAGGGTCAGGAAAATTCTTACCTCCCTGCTTGTGGCGGGTTTCTGGCTTCTCTTGTGGGAGGTCCTGTGCCTGCTTGTGAAGAGCTCTCTGCTCCTGCCGTCCCCGTTCGCCGTAGCAAGCAGGCTTATGGAGCTTGTCGTGACGGCCCGCTTCTGGAGGGTGATAGCCTCCTCAGTTTTAAGGGTCTTAAGCGGGTTTTTGCTGGGTGTGCTTGCAGGATGCGTTTTGGGGATCTGCACGGCTTACTCCCCCATACTGCGCAGGCTCTTTAAACTCCCGATGAGTGTGGTGAAGGCTGCCCCCGTGGCGTCCTTCGTGATTCTCGCGCTGGTGTGGATAAGCGGGAAGAATTTGAGCATTTTCATATCCTTCCTTATGGTCCTGCCGATAGTCCACTCCAATATCGAGCAGGGGCTGCTAAGCGCTGACGAGAAACTCCTTGAGGCGGCTAGGGCCTACAGGCTCTCCCCCGGGCAGAGGGCAATCGCCGTCTATATTCCAGCGGCGGCGCCGTATTTTCTCTCTGCCCTAAGGGTCGGGCTGGGGCTGGCGTTTAAATCCGGCATAGCGGGGGAGGTCATTGCCATCCCGAAAAACGCCATAGGGACAGAGCTCTATAACGCCAAGGTATACCTGCAGACGCCCGACCTCTTTGCCTGGACGCTGGTCATAGTGGCGATATCCATGGCGCTGGAGAAAGCTCTCTCCCTTCTGATAGGCAGGGCGGTGAGGCTTTACGGAGGGGAGATATGAGGGTAGAGGCAAGAGACCTCAGCTTTTCCTACGGGGAAAAGACGGTACTAAAAAACGTGAGCATAGAGCTTACCGGGGAGAGACCGGTTCTGCTCTACGGCTCCTCGGGCGGGGGAAAGACCACGCTCTTAATGCTGCTGGCTGGATTGTTAACTCCGCAGGGCGGGGAGATAAGGGGGATAGACCCCTCCACCCGCGTGGCGGTGATGTTTCAGGAGGACAGGCTCTTTGAGTCCCTCTCCGTTTACCGCAACCTAAGGCTGGTGAAAAGCAGCCTCTCAAAAGAGGAGGCCGGGGCACTTCTCAAAGAGGTCGGGCTTGGTGCGGAGATACTATCTAAGCGGCCCGGGACGCTCTCCGGCGGGATGAGGAGGCGGGTCGCGCTGTTAAGGGCGCTGATCTTCGACTCTCAGGTCCTGCTGATGGACGAGCCCTTTCAGGGTCTGGATGAGGAGAGCAGGTTTAAGGCAATATCCATGACTAGGCGGTACCTCTCCGGCAAACCCGCGCTGATAATCTCCCACGAGCCGGAGGACGGAATTGCCCTCTGCGCAAAGGAGGTAAATTTAGACGAGATAAACGGTGCCAAGAAAGAGAGTTTAAACCGCCCTGGGGTTTAGCAGACCCACAGAGACGTCGTTTACGTTTGTGCCCGTGGGCCCGGTGACAATCAGCCCGCCGACTTTTTTCAGCGCATGATAGGAGTCGTTATCCCTCAAAACATCGTCCGGGTCTATGCCGAATTTACCCAGCTCTGCAAGGGTGTCGCCGTCTGCGTAGCCTCCCGCGGCGTCCGTGGGACCGTCGGTGCCATCAGAGCCCAGGCTGAAAACGCAGGCGGGAAGGCCTGAAATTCCCTTAGCTGCGGAGAGGGCAAGCTCCCCGTTTCTGCCGCCGAGACCGTCTCCAAGGACATGGACCACCGTCTCCCCTCCGGCTATAAACGCCAAAGGCTTTTGACCCCCGCTATGGGTGATTAGGATGGAGGAGAGAAAGCTTCCCGCCTCTTTTGCCTCGCATGAGAGCATATCTGTGAGGACCAGGGTCTCATAGCCAAGCTCCTCGGCTGCGGCTTTTGCCGCCCGGCAGAGCTCTCTCACAGAGCCTACGACGAGGTTTTTCACGTTATCAAGCTTTTTGGGCGTCTCTATTTTGAGGAGGGCCTCAACCTCTGCCGGTATGCGAAGACCGTATTTTTCCACTACCCGCATGGCGTCCCCCGCCCTTGAGAGGTCCGGTGCGGAAGGACCCGATGCTATCATATCGGTCCTGTCGCCAAGGACATCGCTTAGGATAACGGACAATACCCTAGCCGGCGCACAGATTTGTGCGAACCGCCCTCCCTTGACGGCGGAGAGCCGCTTTCTTATCGTGTTGATCTCGGTAATATCAGCCCCGCAGGAGAGTAGCTGGTCTGTTATATCCGAGAGAACCGCAGGAGGGACGAGGGGTTTTTCAAAGAGGGCGCTGCCCCCGCCTGAGAGCAGGAAAAGTACGGTATCATCCTCTTTAAGATCCTTTACCATGTCGAGTATGGCCGCAGTAGCCTTAAAGGAGTTTTCATCCGGTACGGGGTGGCCCGCCTCAAATATCTCAAGGTTTCCTATCTCTCCCTCGGAATGTCCGTATTTCGTGATTATTCCTCCGCTTATTTGGGCAGTTTTAGAGAGCAGGGAATACGCCTCCTTTGCCATCCTCCACGCGGCTTTGCCAACCGCCACCAATATTACCCTGCCGGAGATGTTCTCATTTAAGAGGGCTTCCCGCACCTTCCTTTCAGGGGAGACCGCATTAAGGCAGGAAGAGATTATATAATCCGCGTGAGAGCGCAAGAGCTTTTGCATGATATCGCCTCCGAAAAATAGGCCGGCTTATCAAAACGCCGGTTCAGCAGGAGAAAATTTGGGAGATAAAGGATATGAAAGACGAGATAACCGTAAGGGAAAGGGCAGAGCACAGCATAATCACCACCTACAGGCAGGAGATCTGGGGAAAGTTTACCAAGGCGGTGAAGCTCTACGAACTGATAGAGGACGGGGACAGAATTGCGGTCTGCGTATCGGGCGGCAAGGACTCCATGCTCTTGGCAAAGCTGTTTGAGGAGCTTTGGCGCCACGGGAAGAGAAATTTTGAGCTGGGTTTCATCTGCATGGACCCCGGATACAGCGAGAGGGTCATGCGGGAAATAGATGATAACGCGGAGCTTCTGGGGATTCCCCTCACGAAATTTGAGACAGATATATTGAGGAAAGTCGCAGGAGAAAAATCCTCCCCCTGCTATGTCTGCGGGAGGATGCGGCGGGGGTGGCTCTACGCCAAGGCCAGGGAGCTGGGGTTTAACAAGATAGCGCTTGGCCACCATTTTGACGACGTGATAGAGACTTCACTTATGAGCATGCTGTACGGCGGGCAGATAGGGACCATGCTGCCGAAACTTAGAAGCAAGAACTTCCCCGGGATGCAGCTGATCCGCCCAATGTATCTGGTAAGGGAGAGCGATATAATCCGCTGGGTCAAATATAACGGGCTTAGCTTTACCTCCTGCGCCTGCGGACTTTTTGATAATGGGAGGGAATCCAAGCGGGCGGCGGCAAAAAGGCTGATAGCGGAGCTAAAAAGGGAAAATCCTCAGGTTGAGAGCAGCATATTCCACAGCATGGAGAACGTGAACTTAAACACTGTCCTGGGATATAACGAAGGCGGCTTGAAGCACGACTTCTTAGAGAGATACGCCTCTTTGACCGGTGAAGAATAGCGCCGATCGGCAATGTGAGAAATTAAAGTCTGCTGCCCTGCCTAACCATAATACGAGACATTAAACCTGCCGCCAAACCTAACTGTAATGCGAGACATTATACCTGCCGCCAAACCTAACTGTAATGCGAGACATTATACCTGCCGCCAGACCTAACTGTAATGCGAGACATTATACCTGCCGCCAAACCTAACTGTAATGTGAGACATTAAAAACCCCGCCATTACTTGAGATGAGAGGCGGGGTCTTTGGCTCTATTTAATCACGGCGCCGATGACATTCACGCCGTTTC
>CAZRQD010000001.1:74750-77300 GCA_964602365.1 uncultured Acutalibacter sp.
AGGCGGGGTCTTTGGCTCTATTTAATCACGGCGCCGATGACATTCACGCCGTTTCTTGCCAAGAGTTCCGCCAGCTTATGTATCTCATCCTTCATGGAAACGCCCTTGCACTCCACCCAAAGAACGGAGTAATTCCTGATCTCCGAGAGAAAGTCCGCGGAGTATGCGGGGTTCTCCTTAGGAGAGACGGTGTAGCCCTCCGGCAGGAAGGCCTTGATATTTTCCGCAACCTCCCCTAGGGTGGAGAGGTCCACCGTACCTGTGACGGCTATGGAGACCGGCGCGCGTACCGCCGCCTCCACGCCGGCCGCGGCAAACTCGTAGACCCGCTTCTCATCCGGGAAGGTCTGTATATCCCCGGCCATATTGTCAAGCTTCCTGGCAAATCCCTTATGGGCTCTTGCTCTGCGGGAGCGCAGCTCTCCCAAAATCGGAACGCCGTAGGGGTCTTTTATATCTGAGGAAGATTTTAGGGTCTTGTCAAACATATAGCGGATAAAGACATATCCCACAACTAGAACGGCGCCAAGAAGCGCTCCAAGCAGAGCAAAGGTGACGACGGAGCCGCCCTTTACCGTACCCTGCTGCGCCGCGGCGAGCTCCTCCCCCTGAAGGGAGAGGGTATTCTCCAGCTCTGTGATAGAGGTGTCAATTTGTAAATTTCTATTGGTAAGGTTATCTATTTCAGTCTTTAGAGATATGATCTCTGCCTCCACCGTCTTTATCCGATCCATCATATCGATGAGTCTCTCGTTTAAACCTGTGACTTCATTTATGAGTTCATGAAGGCTGAATATCGCCTGGGAGGTGTCTGAAGTTGTAGCGTCCGGGTCTGAAAGCATAGCCCTTGCCTCATTGATACCCACTTTCAGTGTGTTTAGGTTTGTCTCCATCGTTTGGACATACTCTCGCAGTTCATCCGTAAACTGCTCATCCGCACTGATTTTTTCTCTGTCAGCGGAGATGGTATTTTCATTCATTTGACGTTCGGTTATACTGTCGTTTATGGCCTTTTGCGTGGCATCAACCGCTGCCTGTGCGGTAGCCACCGCCTCCTCGTCCACCTCGTACTCTACCGGGCTGGCAAATTTAAAAAATCCCAAAAGAGCGGCGCCCAAAACCACAGCCGCCAGAAGGATTACCCATTTCCTCAAGACCTCGGCCAATACAGCCTTTAAATCAACTGTCTCCTCATATTCCTGCTCGTCAAAACGCATTTTTTATCAAACCCCTTCGAAAACCCAAGAATCTGCTGGGCTTAAGTCTATCACAAGAGGGCAAAAATTGCAATAGAAAATTAGGTCCGTTTCCCCGGTTGAAATCCGTCCGCGGAGATGGTAAAATACAAAAACAGAGGGAAGGGTTTCTATGGACACGAGACGAAAATACAGAAAAACACTGCTGGCGTGTTATCTTGGATTTATCACGCAGGCGATCTGCGCGAACTTTGCGCCGCTGCTGTTTCTGACCTTTCACAACAGCTATGGGATAAGTTTCGGGCGGCTTGCTCTGATATCCACTTGCTTTTTCTTCACCCAGCTTGTGGTGGATTTCATCTGCACTAAACTGGTGGACCGGATTGGATACAGAAAATGCATAATCGCCTCAGAGGTCGCATCCGGCCTGGGGCTGGCGGGACTTGCCGTGCTGCCGGACCTAATGCCCTCGCCATTTGCGGGAATTCTGGTCTGCGTGGTCGTGTATGCCATTGGCAGCGGCCTTATCGAGGTTCTCGGAAGCCCTATAGTGGAGGCATGCCCGTTTGAGAATAAAGAGGGGACCATGAGCCTGCTGCACTCCTTCTATTGCTGGGGGACGGTGGGGGTGATCCTCGGCTCTACCGTGTTTTTCGCGGTTTTTGGAGTTGAGCACTGGAGAATCCTAGCGTTATTATGGTCGGTAATCCCTTTACTAAATATCTACAATTTCGCCACCTGCCCCATAGAAAAGCTTGTGGACGAAGGGGAGAGCATGACGACGGGTGGGCTGCTCAAAACCAAGACTTTCTGGCTCTTCATCGTGCTGATGGTCTGTGCGGGCTCCTGTGAACTGGCCATGGCGCAGTGGGCCTCCGCGTTCGCGGAATCTGCGCTGAATGTCTCCAAGGCCTTGGGAGACCTGGCGGGCCCCTGCGGGTTTGCCCTCCTCATGGGCATCAGCCGCCTGCTTTACGCGAAGTTTGGGGAAAAGGTGGACCTCACGGTATACATGGCCGGTTCCGGAATACTCTGCCTTTTTTGCTATCTGCTGGCGGGACTCGCCAATACCCCAATGCTGGGGCTTATCGGATGTGCGCTCTGCGGCTTTTCCGTCGGGATCATGTGGCCGGGCTCTATAAGCGTAGCCTCCAAAGTCCTCCCCCGGGGAGGGACCGCCATGTTTGCGCTGCTGGCTCTTGCCGGGGATCTTGGCGGAGCCCTGGGTCCGTCGCTGGTCGGCAGCGTCTCGCAGATGGCAGGCGAAAACCTGCAGGCGGGAATTCTCGCGGGGATCGGCTTCCCGGCAATCCTCGTCATCTGCGTCCTCGCCGTCAGGAAAAAATACAGGGAG
>CAZRQD010000002.1:0-29163 GCA_964602365.1 uncultured Acutalibacter sp.
CAAAAGAATCCACGGGTCTTCCTCGTCTCTTTCGTTGTTTAATTTTCAAGGTCCTTTAATGCCACAGTAGAAAATTTTCTCACACTATAGACTCCCGTCTATTCAGTGTTCCAAAATCTTCCCCCGGCCTTTTCTCCGCAAAACCGGCCTAAACCCGCATTATCACTGGATTCCAGCCGCCTCGCAGACACGCCCTTCTTTCGAGCGCTCGACAATTCTATCACACCCCAATGGGCTTGTCAACACTTTTTTTAAATTTTTTTCAAAATCTTCCCGTTTTCTTTTGCTTCTACAAGATATTGGATAAAATCCAAAGAAAAGCCAAACTAATGGTATTTATCTGCCGGGATTCTAATCATGCACAGGCGGCGGGGTATGTTTTACCCTGAACTCCACCCGCCTTCTTACGATGAGGAAGCAGGGCAGCTCTATAAAGAAGGTGATGACCCATGAGACGGGATAACTGGCGTAGAGCATCATAAACGTGGGGTTCATCGGGAAAATCAGGGCGACCCAGAGGATTCTTATCCCGCAGACGCCGAAAATCGTGACCAGCATTGGGGTGAAGTTCGAGCCCATCCCGCGAAGTGCACTCGCAAGCACGTTCATCACGCCGCAGGTGAAATAAGGCGCGCAGACCATCAGCATTCTCTGCATACCCCAGTTTATGACTTCAGGGTCCCCGGTGTAAATGCTGAGAAGCGGTCTTCCCAGCAGGCAGGTCCCGACGCCCGCAAATAGCCCCACACCGGTAACCAGCGCAAGACATTCCCAGACGACTTTATTGACCCTGTCAAATTTTCCCGCGCCGACATTCTGCCCGGTAAAACTCAGCGTGGCCTGGCTTAAAGAATCCATCATCCCAAACACAAAGCCCTCAATATTTCCGGCGGCCGTAGAACCCGCCATGGCGACAGAACCAAAGGTGTTTAGGGTGGACTGTATAATCACGTTTGAGATGGAGAACGCAGCGCTCTGCAGCCCGGCGGGAACCCCTATCTGCACCATGGCCCGAAGCTTCTTCATATAGATCTTAAGTCTCTTGACCTCCACCCTGTACGGTCCGTCGGATTTTATCAGACATCTCAGCACAAGGAAAGCCGAGATCGCCTGGGAGATGACCGTGGCAATCGCGACGCCGGCCACGCCTATGCCCACGACTATCACGAAGAAGAGGTTTAGGCCGACGTTCACCACACCCGCCAGCAGCAGGAAATAGAGCGGCCGCCGGGTATCCCCTACCGCGCGGAGTATGGCCGAGCCGAAGTTGTAGAGCATCATGACCGGCATACCGCAAAAATAAATCCTCATATACAGCACAGACTGGTCGATGACGTCCGCGGGCGTACCCATAAGGCTTAAAAGCGGTCTGGAGAGTGCCACCCCCGCCGCTATGAGAAACACCCCGCTTACAATGGAGGTCAGCACTGCGGTATGGACCGTCTCGTTTAAATCCAGGTCCTGGCCTGCGCCGTAAAATCTCGCGACCAGAACATTCACGCCCACGGAGAGCCCAATAAAGAGATTGATGATCAGCTGTATGAGAGCGCCGGTGGAACCGACAGCGGCAAGGGCCTGGTTCCCCGCAAACCTCCCGGCGACCACCATGTCCGCAGCGTTAAAGAGCAGCTGCAGTATGCTTGAAAGTGCCAAGGGAATTGCGAAACGGATGATCTTGCCCAGAAGCGGACCCTCCGTCATATTTATCTCATACGCCCCGCCGCGCGGAGCTCTTTGGGTTTTCATCCGGTTTTCCTCCAGTTTACTCTGCGGCAGCTGCGGGGGAGGAGGTTCTCTTTATAATCCTCCGCTTGACCACGAAGTAGCAGATTAAATCGCAGAGAGAGGCCAAAAGCCATGTTATGGGATATGATAGGTAGAGTACTGTAAGCGTGGGGTATGCCGCGAAGACGGTATAGATCCAGACAATGCGGAAACCGCAGACAAAGGTCATGGTAATGCCCATCGGCAGGAGAGAGGCCCCCATCCCGCGAAGTACGCCGACTAAGACCCCCATCAGCCCGCCGCTCCACTGCATTACGCAGGAGACGCTGAGTCGCAGCATTCCGGACTCCACCACGGCGGGGTCATTGGTATAGATGCTTAGCAGGCTGGGACCTAGGGCATATGCGCCGACGCCCAGGAGAATCCCCACACCGACGCCGAGAAGCGAGCAGAGAACCGTCACGCGGTTTATCCTCTTATATTTTCCCGCGCCGAGATTCTGTCCGGTAAACGTCAGCGCTGCCTGGGAGAAGGCGTCCATTCCGACGGATACGAAGCCCTCAATATTGGCCGCGGCGGTATTGCCCGCCATGGCTATATCTCCAAAGGAGTTTATGGAGGACTGGATCAGCACGTTGGAAATTGAGAAGGAAGCGCCCTGGATTCCCGCGGGAAGACCTATCTTTATCATCCTTATAAGCTTGTCCTTGTAGATCCTCAGCTCTTTAATATTTACGCGGTAAGCTCCGTCGCTCTTTATAAGGCACCAGAGGACGAGTGCGGCGGAGATCGCCTGAGATATGACCGTGGCGATCGCGACGCCGGCGACGCCGATACCCACGACTATCACGAAAAAGAGGTTTAGGACGACGTTGACCACACCCGCCAGCAGCAGGAAATAGAGCGGCCGCCGGGTATCGCCTACCGCGCGCAGAATGGCCGAACCGAAGTTGTAGAGCATCATTACCGGCATGCCGCAGAAGTAGATTCTCATATAGAGTACGGACTTGTCAATGACGTTTTCGGGTGTGGACATAAGCTGCAGCATGGGCTTGGCAAGGGCTATGCCCAAGCCTATCAGCAGAACTCCGAAGAGCATGCTCGCGGTGATTGACGTGTGCACCGTCTCCTTAAGGTCCTTCCCATTCCCCGCGCCGTAGTACTGCGCGACAAGGACGTTCGTCCCGACAGAGAGCCCCATAAACATCGTCACTATCAGGTTTATAAGCGCACCGGTGGCCCCCACCGCGGCTAAGGACTCGCTGCCGGCAAAGCGACCGACCACTACAATATCCGCGGCGTTAAACAGAAGCTGCAATATTCCCGACACCGCCAGCGGGGCCGCGAACCTCAAGATCTTGCCCGCAAGCGGCCCGTTTGTCATGTCGATCTCATATGCCCTGCTCCTGCTCCTGGCAAGCGTCGGTCCCCTGTCCGTGAATTTCCCCTTCATAAGTCTTCAGTCTTCCTCTTTCCAATGATTTAATCACGCAAAAGCAGGCCTGCGAAAAGCAAGCCTGCATATACAGTTTATTCAGCCTTAAAAGAGTTAAAGCAGTCCAAAATAAAGTTCCTCTCGGTTTCTATTTCCTCGTTTGATGCGGTCGCGTTGTAGATCATCATATATTTCCCGCCGGGGTGCAGGGTGGCCTGAACCTCGCTGCCAAGCACCGTGAAGAACCCCTTCTCCCTGACGCTTGAGAGGCATTCCTCCCCTTTTTCGTCCAGGTTATCCAAGTCGAACTCGTAAAATTCCACCTGGACAGTCCCCCCGCCGTAGATGAAGCGGTATCTCACGCCGCCTATCGCACCTATCTCCCGATAGCTCATCTCGGTAAAGGACGCCTCGTTCTCCCCCTTTACTATCGCACCGTTCGCCTCTAGGTACGAACATAGGCCGTTTAGGTCGTCCTCAAAATTTTTGTCGCCCACCGGCGCCGCTGATTCCGCAGGCGCGGAGAGGGTCGGCACGCTCTCGGCTTTATTCCCCCCGCAGGAGGCAAGACACAGGATCAGCCCAAGAGCCAAAAAGACCGTCAATATTCTCTTTCCCATAGAAACTGCCCTTCCTCATCTCCATAAAAACGCGGACCCGCCTTTAGGGTCCTGCGCTTAACTGGCTCCTGGTGACCCGGACGAGAATCGAACTCGTATTACCGCCGTGAAAGGGCGGTGTCTTAACCGTTTGACCACCGGGCCGCATGGTAGCGGCAGATGGACTTGAACCATCGACACTTCGGGTATGAACCGAATGCTCTAGCCAGCTGAGCTATGCCGCCATATAAACTCCTCCCGGAGCGTAGTTATTATAATTGATGGAAAATCTTTTGTCAAGGGCCAAAAGCCGGATTTTTAGTTTTTCCGCAAAATTTGGAAAACTCGGTTTATTACGGGAGAAGCTCCTCCTCGTCCCAGTTTGAGAGCGGGTTTCTCTCAGAGATCATCTTTGCCTCCCCGGCGTTTTGAAGGATGATGTCTTTAAGCTCCTCCAAAGAGGAAAACTTCCTCTCGGCCCTGATGAAGTCTATGAGGAAAAGCCTGACAGCTTTGCCGTAAAGGTCCCCCTCAAAACCCGGAAGCCAGGTCTCGGCTAGGACCCGGGACGAGCCCACTGTGGGCTTTACGCCGATATTGCAGACGCCGAAGCGCTCTTCCCCGCCAAACCTGCACCAGGCGGCGTATACCCCGTATTTTGGCTCTACCAGCCCTTTTGGATATACCATGTTTATGGTGGGCGTTCCCATCCCCGTGCCGAGGCGGTTGCCGTGCACAACCTCCCCCTTAAAGCCGAAAGGTCTTCCCAAAAGCCTGTTGGCGGCCGCGACGTCTCCTGCCGCTATAAGCCTGCGGATTCGAGAGGAGCTTATCTTCTCCCCTCCATCCTTTACCGCGGGAACGATTTCTAGCCTCCTCCCAAAATCCCGGCAGAGCGCGGCCAAGAGCTCGGTATCCCCCTTAGCCCCCGCGCCAAAGCGAAAATCCTCTCCGCAATACAGCGCCTTTGCCGAGAGCTTCTCAAAGAGAATCTTTAAGACAAATTCCCTGTCCGGTATTTCCCTCACCTTGGAAAACACCAGCGGGAACCTTCTCTCAAATCCCATTCCGGAAAAGAGCTCCTCTCTATCCTCCCAGGTTAAGAGCATCGGCTCGCCGGACGGGGCCTGCTTAAAATAGAGGACCCCCGGGGTACCGCCGCTCCGAAACGCCGCCGAGAGAACCGCCTTATGTCCCAAATGCAGCCCGTCAAACGCGCCCAGGGCAAGATCTATCTCCTCTCTGTAAGTATCTTGAGAAATTTGAGCTCTCCCCTCTCCGTATCGGCCTCCGCCAGCCCGAGAAATCCGTCATCTTTAGTCTTTATCCGCACCTTCGTCCCGTTCTCGAAGGTAAAATTCCGCCCCAGATGCGAGAGTGCGCCGCCGTTTAAAAACCGCTTCCCCTGTGAATCTGAGACCAGTACCGCGGGAAAACTGAGAAAAAGTCTCTCCACACAAAACATTTTCCCCTCTATCTCCTCCTTTGGCATCTCTCTAAGCTCCAAAAGGGGAACGGCGTCATTCTCTGAAAACCCGCAGGCGGCGGTGCGCCTTAGGGCGGTCATCACGCCTAAAGTCCCAAGCTCGCTAGCGATATCCTCTATCAGCGCGCGGACATAGGTCCCCTTAGAGCAGCGCAGCTTCAGCCTGCCCTCCCGCCTTTCGGGAGAATACTCCAGAAGCTTAAGCAGAGAGATTTTGATCTTCCTCGGCACTCTCTCCACTTCCCTGCCCTCGCGCGCAAGCTGATACAACCGCCTGCCCCCTATTGATACCGCGGAATACATGGGCGGCAGCTGCTCTGTCTCTCCTGCGAACTTGCCGAGCGCGGCAAGTAAGTCCTCTCTCGATACCATGGTATCATCCCTGCCGAGAAGCGCTCCCGTAACATCACCGGTATCATACTTTTCGCCCAGGCGAAAGGAGGCGAGATATTCCTTATCGGTATCCGGTAGGAAGTTAACCGCCTTTGTCGCCGCGCCAAACAGGATTGGTAAAACCCCTGTCGCCATGGGGTCAAGCGTTCCGGTATGTCCGGCCTTTTTCTCACCCGCGGCTTTTCTCGCTACGGCTACAGCGTCAAAGGAGGTGAATCCCTCCGGCTTATCCACGACCAGAACCCCGCTTATCAAGGGAACAGCTCCTTTAGGTAGCGCTCACTCTCTGAAAGCAGGGCGGCCTCGGCCTCACCCATGCTCATCCCCGGGAAGGAGCAGCCCGCGGCGCCAGTATGCCCTCCCCCGCCAAAGCGCCCGCACAGGACGCTTGCGTCCGCAGGGGGGTTGGCCCTGACAGAGGCCTTTATGCTCCCGTCGTCCCTCTCCTTTAGCGTAAGCCCAAGGACCACGCCCTCTATCTGCCGCGCAATGCCGGAGATTCCCTCAAGCTCTCCCTCGGCGGCGCCGGTCTCTCTCTTTAATGAGAGCGGAATTTTGGCAAGCGCGCCCCTGCCGTCCGCAAAATATTCCAATCCCTCTAATACCCTGCGCTCCGCCTCTATCTGCGCGCGGGACTTTGTCTCGAATAAAATCCTGTTAAGCTCTGCGACATCCGCGCCGGCCCTCATCAGCTGCGCGGCTATCTCATGGCTCCTATCCGAGACATTCGCGAAACGGAAACAGCCCGTATCCGTCGCAAGACCGGTATAGAGGCAGGAGGCGATTTCAGCCGTTATCCCGACGCCCATCTCCTTTAGGAGGAGATAGATGATCTCGCAGTTCGCGGCGCACTCCCCCTCCACATAGGTATTCTCCGCAAAGGGTTTATGGGTCCCGTGGTGGTCTATGGCCAGCTCTACCCTGTCCCCGTATTTCCCCTCCAGCGCCCCCAGGAGTTTTTTATCCGGCACGTCCACAGAGACTATATGTTCATACGGGCCATCAAAAAGGGGAACGCCCTCAAAGAGGTAATCGTATTTTTTCGGGATTTCATCCCCGCAGACACAGGCTGCCCGCTTCCCTAAGGAGAGGAGCCCCCTTAAAAGCGCCGAGCCCGAGCCCAGGGTATCCCCGTCCGGGGAGGCATGGCAGAGGATCAGTATATTGTCAAAGTCAAGGAGAAGCCTGGCGGCGGTTTTCAGGTCCGGAATTTTCATTATTCCTCTTTGCCTCCGCTTAGGTCATCTATAAGCTTGGAGATATGCGCGCCGTACTCTATGGAATCAGTGGGTTTAAAGATAAGCTCCGGCACATGCCTCAGGTTAAGCCTCTGCCCCAGCTCTCTGCGTATGAACCCCGAGGCGGACTTAAGTCCCTTCACAGCCTCCTTTGTCCTATCCATTCCCTCCACCGTGCTGAGATATACCGTACAGTATGCAAGGTCGTTTGTGACCTGTACCCTGACGACGGAGAGCAGGCAGCCCGCCACCCTCGGGTCCTTTAACTCTCTTAGGATGGCGGATATCTCCCTGTATATGTCCTCCGTTATGCGGTCAAGTTTATAGCTGGGCAAAACTATCCCCCCGTTTCTGCCAATGGCGGCAAAGCTGTCAGTCTCTGTATTCCTCCATGGTATACGCCTCTAAGATATCTCCCTGCTTTATGTCGCTGAATTTCTCCAGCGTTATGCCGCAGTCGTATCCCTCGGCGACCTCTCTCACGTCGTCCTTAAAACGTCTGAGCGAGGCGACCTTGTCATCCGCAATGACTATCCCGTCGCGCACTAGGCGTATCTGGGCGTTTCTTGTGATCTTTCCGGAGAGGACATGCCCGCCTATGACGGTGCCGACGGAGGAGATCTTGTAGGTCTCCCTGCACTCTGCGCGGCCAAGCGCAACCTCCCTGTATTTTGGCGCGAGCATTCCCTTCATCGCGCTCTCTATCTCCTCTATACAGTCGTAGATTATCCGGTAGAGGCGCATGTCCACGCCGTCGCGCTTCGCGTTTTCCTCGGCAACCGGGTCGGGTCTCACGTTGAAGCCGACTATGATGGCGTTGGATGCATTCGCAAGCATTACATCGCTCTCGTTTATCGCACCTACTGCCCCGTGGATGACGTTTACCCTCACCTCGTCGTTCGTAAGCTTTTCCAGGGACTGCTTGACCGCCTCCACAGAGCCCTGCACGTCGGCCTTGACAATTATCTTAAGTTCCTTCATGTCGCCTTCGCGCATCTGCTCGAAGAGGTTGTCAAGCGTCACCTTAGTCTGCGCGCGGAAGGTCTCCTCCTTCTGCTCTCCCTTGCGCTGCTGCACAAGCTCCCTGGCAAGCCTCTCGTCAGAGACGGCGTTAAAGGTATCTCCGCCTATGGGGACATCGCCAAGACCGGTTATCTCCACGGGTACGGAGGGACCGGCGCTATCAACTTTCCTGCCGCGCTCGTCCATCATAGAGCGGACCTTTCCCACGGCGGTGCCCGCTACCACGATATCGCCGAGCTTTAATGTCCCGTTTTGCACCAGTACCGTCGCTATCGGGCCCATGCCCTTATCCAGCCTTGCCTCTATCACGGTCCCCTTCGCCTGTCTCTCGGGGTTGGCCTTAAGCTCCATCATGTCGGCGGTGAGGACTATCATCTCCAGCAAATCGTCAATGCCCTCCCTCGTCACGGCTGAGACCGGGACGCAGGGGGTATCTCCTCCCCAGTCCTCGGGAACAAGATCATATTCCGTAAGCTGTTCCTTTACCCTCTCGGGGTTGGCGCCGGGCTTGTCGATCTTGTTGATCGCCACTATTATGGAGACCCCCGCGGCCTTGGCGTGGTTTATGGCCTCTATGGTCTGCGGCATAATGCCGTCGTCCGCCGCGACCACCAGGACGGCTATATCGGTGACCTGCGCGCCCCTCGCCCTCATCGCGGTAAAGGCGGCATGGCCCGGGGTATCTAGGAAGGTAATCTCCCTGTCGCCAACTTGCACCCTGTAGGCGCCTATATGCTGGGTTATGCCCCCGGCCTCGCCCTCGGTGACGTTCGTGTGGCGGATGACATCCAGGATGGACGTCTTGCCGTGGTCCACGTGGCCCATGACCACCACCACCGGTGCGCGCGGGACAAGCGCGGTCTCGTCGTCCTCGCTGTCGTCTATGATTCTCTCCTCTATGGTGACGACGACCTCTTTCTCCACCCGCGCGTGGAACTCATCCGCGACAAGGGAGGCGGTGTCAAAATCTATCGTATCGTTGATGGCGGCGAAGACCCCAAGGCTCATCAGCTTCTTGATCACCTCGGGCGCGGAGACCTTAAGTCTTAGGGCGAACTCTCCGACTGTTATCTCGTCCGGCACCTCTATGGTGATATGCTTCGCCCTGCGCTCCTGCGCTATGCGCTGCAGCCTCTGCGCCTCTGTCTCGCGCTTCCCCTTTTTCTGCTGGTTCCTGCGCTGGGACGCGCGGTTCGTGAACTTCTGCTTGGTAACGACGTTATCCGTGCGCAGTTTCTGGTCCGCCAGGCGGTCGTATTTCTCGTTATACTTCTCAATATTCACGTTAGAGGAGCGCGTATCGACGACCCGCCTGACAGGCGGCGCCTTCGGCTCTCTGACCTTCTCGGCGTTCTCGTTTTTCTTCTTCTGCTGGGGCTGGGGGTTCTGCCTGGGTTTTTCGGGGGAGGTCTTCTGCTGCGGTTTTTTGTCCCGCTCTTTTCCCTCTTTATTCTCCCGGTCCTTCCCTTCCCGGTCTTTCCCCACGTCCCTCTTTTCGGGCTTAGAGGGCTTCTGCTCTTTCTTGGGCTCGGGCTGCTCCGCCGGGGCGGGGGCAGGCTCCGCCTCTGCAACCTCTGCCACCTCTACCACAGGGGCAGTGTTCCTCTCGGCGAAGTAATTTTCAAGAGAGGCCATATTCCTCTGCTGGGTGAAGGTGTCAAATATGACGTCCAGTTCCTCCTCGGTAAGGGCCGTCATATATTTTTTCGGCTCTGAGAAGTGCTGGGCCAAAATGTCAATTACTTCCTTGTTTGAAATATCCAGATCTTTCGCGACTTCCCTGACCCGGTATTTGATCATCATAAAATCCGCTCCTCCTTATTCTCTTCCTCTATTTTCAAGAGACCTTTCGCAAATCCCCCGTCGTTTACGCAGACAACACCCGCGGCAAGTCCAAGACGGTCCTTTAGCTCCTCCATCGTGACGTTCACCCTCATCATGGGAACTTCCGCGCGCCCGCACTCATAGCGGGTGTTCTTCACAGTTTTGGCTGAGACGCCGCCAAAAACCAGAACCAGCGCGGCCTTCCCGCATTTGCAGGAGTTTCTCGTCTTCTCAAACCCCAGGGAGAGTTTTCCTGCCTTCCTGCACAGCCCGATGAGTCCCAGGATTCTATCCTCCCTCTCCAAGGAGCTCCTCCTCTATCCTCTCGTAGACCTCGCCGGGTATCTTACAGGAGAGGGATTTTTCCAGTCTCTTTGCCTTGCGGGCCTTGGCGAGGCATTTCGCATCCTTGCAGATATACGCCCCTCTTCCCGCCTTTTTTCCGGTGAGGTCCAGGGTTATCTCCGGCGGGAGGGGGTTGCCGCTCTCGTCTGTCTTTTCCGGGGAGCGAACTATCCTGACGAGTTCTTTCTTCGGCTTCATCTCCCCGCAGCCGGCGCACATGCGCAGCGGGACCTTGCGCGGCATAGGGCTACTCCTCCCCGTAGAAGCCGCTTTCAGGCTTGATATCTATCTTCCAGCCCGTCAGCCTGGCGGCTAAGCGGACGTTCTGCCCCTTGTTCCCGATGGCTAGGGAGAGCTGATTATCCGGCACAGTGACCTTGCAGCTCTTCACCCCGTCCGGAGAGATCTCCACGTTGAGGACCTTCGCGGGGGAGAGCGCCGCGGCTATGAATGCCTTGGGGTCCTCGCTGTACTCCACTATATCTATCTTCTCCCCGCCCAGCTCGTCCACTATCTCCGCGACCCTGGCGCCGCGGGCGCCTATGCATGCCCCCACCGCGTCCACGTCGGCGTTATGGGAGAGGACGGCCAGCTTTGTCCTGGAGCCCGCCTCTCTCGACACCGCCTTGATCTCCACGGTACCGTCGTATATCTCCGGCACCTCGGTCTCGAACATGCGCTTAACCAGGTCGGGGTGCGTCCTTGAGATTATCGCCCTGGGTCCCTTGTCCGTCTCCCTCACGTCGGCGACATATACCTTTATATAATCCCCTTCTTTTACGTTCTCAAGCCCGGTCATTTCACTCTTGGGGAGGACCGCCTCGGCCTTGCCTATCTTTAGAGAGAGGGAACCCGTGGCGGGGTCAATGCTCTCAACCAGCGCGCTTACAAGCTCCTGATGCTTGCTCTGGAACTCCTCCAGCATCTGGCCGCGCTCGCTGTCCCTTATCCCCTGGCGAATGATATTCCTCGCGGTCTGTGCGGCGACGCGACCGAACTGCCTGGTATCTAGCTTCTCCCCGACAAAGCCGCCCGCCTCTATCTCGGGGTTCGCCAGCCTTGCGGTCTCCAGGCTTACCTGCCTGTTGGGGTTTTCAACCTCCTCAACCACCTCTCTTAGCAGATAGACGTCAAACTTCCCGGTACTCCTGTCAACGTCTATCCTCACGTTATCGTTGGCATAGGCGTTTTTGCACGCTGTGGAGATCGCTTTCCTGATCTTTTCCAGCATAAACTCGGCGGGTATACCCTTCTCCTTTTCAAGCATGTCCAAAGCTATGAAAAGTTCCTCATTCCCTGTCTTTTCGGGCTCCTTCTTTCTTGCCATTTCAACTCCACTCCTCAGATTTATATAGGTTCGTCCTCAATCTCGTCAAAATCGATCTCCGGCGGGATACTCCAAACTGACGAGCAGTCCCTCCTGTTCAGTATCCTCTCCCCGCCGTCCTGCAGTGTGAGGGAGAAATCCCCGCCGGCGGACAGCTCTCCTAAAGTGCCGGTAAGCTCCCTCTCACCGTCCTGCGCGGGTCTTAGCAGTTTTACCCTGACCTCTTCGCCCTCAAAAAACTTAAAATGTTCGGGTCTTGTCAGCTTTCTCTCATATCCCGGGGAGGAGACCTCCAGCATATACTCCTGCGATATGGGGTCCTCGGCGTCAAGCACGGGGCTTAGGGCGTGGGTCATGTCAACACAGTCATCTATGCTTACGCCGCCCTCCCTGTCTATGAGAATCCTCAGAAAGAAATCGCTCCCCTCTTTCTGGTACTGCACGTCCCACAGGCTCAGGCCGAGTTCCCTGGCAAGCGGCTCTGCCAGCTCCCATACCCTAGAGGCCACGTTTCCCTTTCCGACGGCTTTTGCGGCCATACGCAACCCTCCCATCCACGAAAAAAGAGCGGGTGCAAAGTCCCACTCTCATCGTCTACCAAATTCCTACGTTCCAATACTATCACCGTTTTTCGAGAAAATCAAGACTTTTTTCTCAAAAACAGCGATTTTTCCGCATATTTTCACAGATTTCCGGGAAAATCCATTAAATCCTGCGTAAAACTTTATCCGAAAAGTCCCGGCACGGTCTTGCCTTCTTCAAGGTCCTCAATATATCCGATAACGCTGTTGACCTCTGAGGCCCTGACAATGCCGTTATATTTTCCGTTAAACTCCACGGCATAGCGGTCCTCGCCCGCATCGAAGAATTCCACCTCGTCGCTGCCGCCGCCAAAATACTCATATTTCGCGCTGAAGACCTTCTTGTCCCTGTCGTACTCAGCTTTTTCAGAGGAGAGTATGGCGATTCCCATCACGCGGCTGTAGCTGTGCTGATAGTTCTCGTAGACCAGCTCTTTGCCCTCAGAGTTCTTCACCTTTAGGTCATAGGCCGTATGGGTGTCGGTTGAACGCTCCTCATCCACCGTGCGTGTGGCAGAGTAGGCGTATACCCTCTCAGGCGTCTCGATCGTCAGGGCCTGCACGTCCTCGATATTCGTCACAAAGACATAGGTCATTCTCAAGAGGTCCAGGTCGGTCTCTGCCCAGGGGGATACCGCAGACTGGCTTACCGTATAGACCACGTCCCTGTCGTCAAGCAGCAGGTAGCGCGTCCCGCTGTGGGATTCGCTTACGGAGATCATATGCTCCACGTCGTTTAGGTTGAAATCAACCTTGGCGAAGGGTTCCGCAAGACCGTATTTCTCTAGGACCTCGCCGCTTAGCCCCACGGCTTCAACCCCTGTGACCGTCAACTCCTTTAGCGACTCAATGAGGTCGGTCAGCGCCTCGTTTCCGGACTCTGCCTTGACGGGAGCGGTGATGGTGTGGTAGCCAAAGCTGTCCTCGTCATACTCTATTTGTATGTCCTGCTCAAAGTGCGTGCCGGAGAGCGTCATCTCATACAGTCTGTCGGATACGGTCTCGCCCGCAGCGGGTTCGCTCTCCCCGGGGTCAAGCTGCCGCGTGCCGATGGAATAGAGGGAGGTGTTGAAGAAATCGGTGGCCTTGCCGAAGAGGTTTGCCGCGATACCAGAGAGGATATAGACTTTCCCGTCTATTAGGGCGTACCTTCCGTTTGACTCTGCCGCCTCATTGCCGATAACGGCGTCATCCTGAGAGCCGTCGGCAAAAGAGATGCTTACCCTGCACTCCTCCCCGCCGGCAAGCCCAAAGGATTCCAAGTTCTCCTGCTCCCCAAGCTCCCTTACTGTCTTGGCCGAGAAGAAGCACCGCGCCGCACTGCTTATGGAGGATTTGTTGAGGTCATACTCCTCATATCCCGAAAGGGTGAAGGAGGAGCCCTCTTCCTCAGGAAGAAGTTCAAACTCGCCCTCAGCGTTTTTAACGACAATTTTGTCGACATCGTCCGCGGTATGGGAGAATAGCTCTTCCCCGGTATCCGAGGAGGATTCGCTTGAGGAGGATGAAGTATCCTCCTCCTCATCCGAGGGCAGATTCACAAGCGCCAAGGCAGCGCCGCCCAGGACAGCCAGCACAAGCACGAGGATAAGAATATTTCTAACGCTCTTTTTCATAAGCTTACAGGTGCCTCCTCTTGAGGAAGACCACGAGGCCCATGATTAGTATCGCCAGGGGCAGGCCTATGGTGAATATCCCCAGGCCAATGGTGGTGATGAGCCCGGCCGACATGCTGATATCCAAGGTATTTGTCTGTACGGGGTTGGTGTAGACCGTCACCGAGCTGCCGCCGGTGCCCGTCATATAGCGGAAGAGATCCTCCAGATAGGAGCCGTTGCCGAAGGCCGAGGAGCTTACAAACGCATCGGTGAAGGTCATGGATGAGCCGAACACCGAGAGAGAGCGCTGGTAGTTGTCTCCATCTACCTTCTGATAGGCCATGGAGAGGGTTGCCACCACATGCTTTTCAGTGTTGGGGTCGGCAATCTCCTCCTCGGTAGTGTTCTCGGTAATAACGTAAGAGGTGTCGGCGGTGGTCCAAAGCTCCTGCACGCCAACATCGCCGTTGCCTGTAAAGAGTACGGTGAGCGGGCAGCTGTAGGCGGCCACAAGCTGGTTGAAGTCGCCGTCAATGGGTGCGTCGGTCTTATCCGCCAGGATGAAGCTCTCGTCATAGGTGGCGACCCTGTTGGGGTCGCTCTCAGCTACAACGCCCTCCTCCACCTTGACGCCCCACTCCTCTAAGAGCCTGTCAAGGTTGGGGGTATCGCCCTGGGTCGGGTAGCAGCTCATGAGGACGCCTATGTCCTCGGCCCTCTGTGTATCTAGCAGGAACTGCCTTATCTTTTCGACCTCCCCCTCGGTATAGTCCTCCATGGGGGTGGGGATGAAGACCACGGCGGTATTCTCCGGTATCTCCTCGGAGAAGACGTTAAATTCCTTTACCTCGTAATTCTGCCTCTCCATCATATTGGTAAATTCCGTGAGGTTGCCGTCAAGCGCCTCTGTATGGCCGGTGGCTATGGCTATTACGGGGACCTTCTCCATATTGACTATCTCCAGCGCGCCGGCAAGGCAGCTGTCCACGTTGGTATAGACCTTGTACTCGTAGGTATCGCTGTCGCGGGTAACGTTGAAGAGGTCCATCGGGGAGAGGGCCTTATAGCGCCTCGCGCTCTTTACCAGCACGCAGCCGCTTGTGAGGTCCTCGTCCGCGTACTCGCTTATAAACTGCGGGTTTAGGTCGGGGTCTATAAACTCTGCGGAGATCAGGGAGTTGCTCTCTGCCAGCTTGTCGGCTAAGTTCGCGACCTGGCTGAACTCCACGCCGTAGGAGGTGTAATACTGGTTCTCGTTCTTGC
This sequence comes from uncultured Acutalibacter sp., assembly GCA_964602365.1. Taxonomy (GTDB): domain Bacteria; phylum Bacillota; class Clostridia; order Oscillospirales; family Acutalibacteraceae; genus Acutalibacter. Next base: position 14,838 of record CAZRQD010000002.1, read on the forward strand.
GGTAGAAATCCTCTGAACCGATGAGATAGATCTCCGTCTCCTCCGTTATCCCGTCCGCGACCTCCTGCGCCTGCTCTGAAAGCGTGTTAAGCTTTTGCGCGGTGAGGTCCACATTCATGGAGGGGAAGCGGTCTGAGAGAAGGCCGACGAGAATATTCACGACAACGACCACGGCGACAAATACCACCGTAAGTATGGTGGCAAGCCCGCCGCGCTTGTACTTTTCTTTCCGCAGCTCTCTTGCAAGGGAAAACTTTTTCTTTTTCTTCGGCTTTTTTTCGTTGCCTGTCGTTTTTTCCGCGGACGGCTCCTTTTCTACCATGGTATTTTCCCCGGCCTCGGCGGCAGGGATGTCCTCTTGGGCAGAAGTATTCACATCTTCCCGCTCATCGGGGGTATTTAATTTCTCATTCTCACCCATGGAAACTGCCTCCTTTCTAGCTCCAGCGGCGGCTTTCCAGGCGGCGGGCGGTCAGGAAGACGAAGACCGCCATGACGCTTAGGAAAAATACCGTACTGGATACGCTGAACATTCCCTGCGTAAAGGTGGCATAGCGGCTGTTAAAGGAGATCCATGAGACTATCCTGCTTAGGACCGCATTGCTTGCCACGCTTGAGAGGTTGTCGATATACATCAGCGCCACGCTGACCACAAAGGTGCTGATGGCCGCGATTATCTGACTTATCGTGAGGGAGGAGATGAAGACGCCTATGGAGATCATCGCGCCGCCGTAGAGCAGCGTCCCCAGATAATACCCGATTATCTCTCCCCATGGAGGGGAGCCGAAGAAGGAGATGACTACCGCGGGCAAGAGCCCAATGGTGGAGGCTATCAAAAAGACGGTAAAGCAGGAGAGGAACTTCCCCAGCACCACGCCCGTCAGGCTGACGGGGGCGGTAAGCAGGGCCTGGTCCGTCTTGTTCTTCTGGTCGTCCGTAAGGCTGCGCATGGTGATTATCGGTATGATCATCATGCCGAAGGTGAACATGGTATCGTAAACCCAGCTGATATTGGCCGAGCTGCCCGTGGCCATCACCTGAAAATAGAAGAAGCCGTAGAGCGCGCAGAGCACCGCCACGCAGACATAGCCTACGGGAGAGCTGAAGAAGGAGCGCATCTCGCGTTTATACACAGCTTTCACTTTTTATCCCCTCCTTTTAAAAGCTCGGCGTCGTCCAGGGCCTCGTTCTGCAGGCCCGCCGCCGCATCTGAACTGGTGAGCTGCAGGAACAGATCCTCCAAAGTGAGGTCCATGTTCTTAAGCGCCATAAGCGGCCAGCCGCGTCTTGCCATCAGCGCAAAGAGGTCCCGCCTAGGGTCGGCGTCCGGCTCTGTCTCTAGGCTGATCTCGAAGATCCCGGGCTCCTTCTCCCCCAAACTTACGACCTGCACAACCCTGGGTATGGTCCTTAGGGCATAGACCATCTCCTTTTCCGGTCCCTCCGCGCGCAGGATCAGCCGGTGGTCCTCGCTTAGGTCGTGCGCAAGGGTATCCGTGGCGCCGTCAGCCACAAGCTTCCCCTCGTTTATGACCATTATGCGTTCGCATACGGCCTGTACCTCGGGCAGGATATGGGAGCTTAGGATGACCGTATGGTTTTTGCCGAGACGCTTTATCAGGTCCCTGATCTCTATGATCTGCTTTGGGTCAAGGCCCACGGTGGGCTCGTCCAGAATAAGCACGGGGGGGTTTCCTATCAGCGCCTGCGCAATGCCCACGCGCTGCTTATACCCCTTGCTGAGGTTACCGATCAGGCGGCCGTAGACCTCCTCTATCCTGGTAAGCTGGCAGATCTCCCTGATATGCTGCTCCCTGGGCAGCTTCGTCCTTTTCAGCTCGTACATGAAGCGGAGGTATTCCTTGACCGTCATGTCCATATAGAGCGGCGGCATCTCAGGCAGATAGCCTATCAGCTTCTTCACCTCGATCGGCTCGTCCAGCGTATTCTTCCCGTCCACGAAGACCTCCCCGGAGGTCGCGGAGAGATATCCCGTGATGATGTTCATTGTGGTGGATTTCCCGGCGCCGTTTGGGCCAAGGAAGCCGACGATGGTGCCCTCCTCCACCTCAAAACTCACGTTATCCAGCGCCACGTTCTGCCCGTAGCGCTTCGTGAGGTTTCTCACCTCTACCATTTTAGCGTATTCCTCCTTGCCATGTCATGCCTAGATAATACCGCAAGCCGCGCTTTTTTGCAAGTGTTTTCGTATTCCCGGCAAGTGCAAATTTTACCCCGCCAATGTGAACTTTTCGTGAATTCTACGTGAATTTAAGAGATTTGGCAAACCCCGGGAAAAAAGTTTTCTTGACTCTTCTGCCCTAAACCGTTAAAATATAGCCGGGGTGAGAGCGTGGCAGAGATTTTTCCGTTTCGCGGGAAGTTCCCGGGAATAGAGAGGGAGGACCGCTTTGAGGGACTCTACGTCTTATCCGCCGGGGAGGAGAGATACGGGCTCTTTTCTCTTGTCCGCTTAGAGGAGCTCTCCGCCGGGATTATCCTTTTGCGGGACGGCCCTGATATTTCCGGCTTCCCGAAAGAGCTCTTCTGGCTGGAGTATGAGGACCCGCGGGGGGTTACGGGGGCAAGGCTTAAAAACCTCTGTTCCTCCTGCCCGCAGGTATGCGAGGGCGGGGCGGGCAGTGCTGCCCTTCGCGTCTTTGCCGTAAACGACCCCGTGAGCGTCTCTGCGATAGAGGACGATTTTATAGACAGGAGGCTCTATTTGCGGTGCGCGCAAAGCGGCTATCTCTCCCTGCTTAAAGCGGAGAGGGAGAGATACCGGCCGGGAAATTTTACGGCCTTCCCGGCGCTTTTGACCTGCGGGGACTTGGGTCCCCAAGAGATTTTACCGGGGAGCGAAATCTTTCCCCGGGCTTAAAGAGGAGGATAAAATGAACCTAGAGGAAAAGACCCTAAGCAGGAAGGAGATATACTCCGGCAGGATAATCAGCGTCCATTTAGACGAGGCTGAGCTCCCGGACGGGAGCGTTACGAAAAGGGAGGTCGTGGAGCATCCCGGAGGGGTGAGCGTTGCGGTACTCACGAGGGAGAATGAGCTGATCTTTGTGAACCAGTACAGATACCCCTACCACAAGGTCATACTGGAACTGCCCGCCGGAAAGCTGGAGCCCGGGGAGGACCCCTTTGAGGCAATGCAGAGGGAGCAGATGGAGGAGACCGGTACCCTGGGCGAAAACTACGTCTTTCTGGGGGATGTCTATCCCTCCCCCGGCTACTGCGGGGAGATTATCCGCCTCTGGGCGTGCAGGGAGAAGGAGAGCGGCGGGAGCCTGCAGCTTGACGAGGATGAATTTCTCGAAAATGAGCGAATCCCTGTTGACGAGGCCGTTGAGATGGTCCTAAACGGCGAGGTTCCCGACTCTAAGACGCAGATAGGCGTTTTGAAAACTGCGGCGCTGCTTAAAAGAGGACTTTTATAAAGAGACAAAACAATGCGGGGCTGTCTTTCAGCCCCGTTTTATTTATTCTTCTTCGTCTGGATCTTCGGAGAGTTCTTCCTCCTCAAGATCCTCCGGCTCTTCGGGTACAAAATCCTCCTCGTCCTTTAAGACCGGGACGCGGGCAAGCATCACGACCCTGTCGCCCTCGGCAAGCCTCATCACCCGCACGCCCTTGGAGGTGCGGGAACAGATCCTGACAGAGCTGGCCTCTATGCGGATTATCACGCCCTCCTCGCTTATGAGGACGATGTCATCGGTGAGGTCCACCGCCTTGATCGCGGCGACCCTGCCGTTTTTATCCGTGTGGTAGTTTATTACTCCCTTTCCCCCGCGGGATTGAACCCTGTACTCTTCCGGAGAGCTGAGCTTTCCAAACCCGTTCTCGGAGACGGTGAGGACATAGCTGCCCTCTCTTAGTACCGACATGCCGACTACCTCGTCGCCGTCCCCGAGAGTTATGGCCTTTACCCCCCTGGAGGACCTGCCGATCTCCCTTAAGTCCGTCTCCGGGAAGCGTATGGCATAGCCGTCCCTGGTGGCTATAAGCAGGTAGTCGCTCCCGTCAGTCACCCGCACCCAGCTTAAGTCGTCGCCCTCGTCCAAGTTTATGGCCTTTAGGCCGGCCTTGCGGATATTCTCATAGGCTGAGAGCCTTGTGCGCTTGATTATACCCCTTCTCGTCACCATGACAAGATATTTGTCGGCGCTAAACTCCTGCACCCTTATCATCGCGGTGACCTTCTCCTCTGGCTCTAAGGGGAGGAGGTTTTTGATATTCATTCCCCTGCTCTGGCGCCCGCCCTCGGGTATCTCATAGCATTTGAGGGTATACGCCTTGCCAAGGTTGGAGAAGAACATTATCCTGTCATGAGAGTTCGTCACGAAGAGGTCCGTGGCGACGTCCTCCTCCCTTCTCGTCATGCCGGCAACCCCTCTGCCTCCCCTGCGCTGGGTATGGTAGACATCCATCTTCTGCCGCTTAACATAGCCGAAGTTCGTAAGCGTCAGCACGCACTCCTCCTTGGGGATCAGGTCCTCCACGTCCACCTCTCCCGAGACGGAGGCTATCTCTGTCCTGCGCTCGTCTCCAAAGCGCGCCTTCATATCTATCGCCTCGTCCTTGATTATGGCAAGGCGGCGGGGTTCGCTACTTAAAATATCTCTCAGATCCTCTATCTTCTCGTGAAGCTGGCCAAGTTCTTCCTCTATCTTCAGTATTTCCAGACCGGCAAGCTGGCCCAGCTGGAAGCGGCAGATGGCCTCCGCCTGCGGGTCGTCAAAGCCGAAGTTCTCCATAAGGGCGATTTTTGCCTCTGCCCTGCCGCCCTTGCATGCGCGGATCGTGGCTATTATCTCGTCCACGATGTCTATGGCCTTTTTGAGGCCCTCCAAGATATGCGCGCGCTCCTCAGCCTTGTTCAGGTCATAGCGCGAGCGTCTGGAGATGATCTCCTCCTGAAAGGCAATGTATTTTTGTAGGATTTCCTTCAGTGTCAGGATTTCAGGCCTGCCGTCCACTATAGCCAGCATGATTATGCCGTAGCTAATCTGCAGCTGCGTGAGGTTATAGAGGTTGTTCAAGACCACCTGCGGGGACGCGTCCCTCTTTATGTCTATGACTATCTGCATTCCGCTGCGGTCGCTGTGGTCGTCTATATTGGAGATGCCCTCTATCCGCTTGTCCTTGACCAAGTCCGCTATGCTCTCTATAAGCCTGGCCTTGTTTACCTGGAAAGGTATCTCCGTCACGATTATTCTGGAGCGGCCCGTCTTTTCGTTCTCCTCTATCTCGGCGCGAGAGCGGACGGTTATCTTTCCCTTGCCGGTGGCATATGCCGCGCGGATGCCCCTCTTCCCCATTATCGTTCCGCCTGTGGGGAAATCTGGTCCCTTTATATACTGCATGAGGTCGTCCAGCCCCGCGTCAGGGTTATCCACAAGGCAGCAGACGGCGTCGCAGACCTCCCCCATATTGTGCGGGGGAATGTTTGTCGCCATGCCCACGGCTATTCCCGTGGAGCCGTTTACAAGGATATTCGGGAAATGGCTTGGCAGGACAGTGGGCTCTTTCAGCTTGTCCTCGTAGTTCGGCTGAAAATCCACGGTATCCTTGTCTATATCCTGAAGCATCGCCACGGAGAGCTTGTTCATCCTCGCCTCGGTATATCGGTAGGCGGCGGGCGGGTCGCCGTCCACAGAGCCGAAGTTCCCGTGGCCGTCCACCAGCACATATCTCTGGGAGAAGTCCTGTGCCAGGCGCACAAGCGCGTCATATACAGAGGCGTCCCCGTGCGGGTGATACCTGCCCAGAACCGACCCGACGGTATCGGCGCACTTGCGGTATCCCCTCTCTGGCCAGAGGGCGTTTTCATACATGGTATAGAGAATCCGCCTGTGTACGGGCTTTAACCCGTCCCTCACGTCGGGCAGGGCCCGCTGGACTATCACGGACATGGAGTAGTCCAGAAATGACTGCTCCATCTCCTTGGTGAGATTTACATCTACAATTTTCCCATGGCCCGTCTCAAATTCGTCCTGGTCTACAGTCTTATCGTCGTCCATTTTCTACCTCTCTTATACGTCCCAGTTGGCCTTCTGCGCGTTCTCCACTATGAATTCCCTTCTTGGCTCCACCTTGTCCCCCATAAGCACGGTAAAGACCTTGTCGGCCTCGGCCGCATCCTCGATCTCCACACGGCGCATGGTGCGGACAGACGGGTCCATAGTGGTCTCCCAAAGCTGGTCGGGGTCCATCTCTCCTAACCCCTTGTATCTCTGGACCTCCCCGCCGCCAAGCTCCTCAAGCAGCCTGTCCCGCTCTATGTCAGAGTAGGCGTAGTAATGCCGCCTTCCCTTGGTTATCCTGAAAAGCGGGGGCTGTGCGAGATAGACATGGCCCTTCTCTACAAGCGGGCGCATATAGCGGAAGAAGAAGGTCAGCAGCAGCGTCCTTATATGAGAGCCGTCAACGTCGGCATCGGCCATGATTATCACCTTGCCGTAGCGCAGCTTATCTAGGTCGAAGTCCTCCCCGATTCCTGTGCCAAGCGCGGTGACAACGGGCATAAGCTTCTCGTTGCCGTAAACCTTGTCAAGCCTGGCCTTCTCCACGTTGAGCATCTTTCCCCAAAGCGGGAGTATCGCCTGGAACTTGCGGTCCCTGCCGCCCTTCGCCGAACCTCCGGCGGAATCCCCCTCTACAATATATATCTCGGTCTCCTCAGGGTCCCTCGACTGACAGTCGGCCAGTTTCCCGGGGAGAGAGTTGTTCTCAAGCGCGGTTTTCCGCCTTGCCAGCTCTCTCGCCTTCTTTGCCGCCTCCCTTGCGCGGGAAGCCGTCAGGGCCTTGTCAAAGATCGCCCTGGCGGAGGCCGGGTTCTCCTCCAAAAAAGTCATCATCTTCTCGTAGACCATACCGCTTACAAGGGAGGTTATCTCGGTATTTCCAAGCCTAGCCTTGGTCTGCCCCTCAAACTGGGCCTCTTTTAATTTTACGGAGATCACGCAGGTAAGCCCCTCCCTCACGTCCTCTCCGGAGAGATTTTTATCCGTATCCTTTAAGATATTGTACTTTCTCGCATAGTCGTTCATGACGCGGGTAAGCGCGCGCTTAAAGCCGTCCTCGTGCGTTCCGCCGTCCGTCGTGTGAATATTGTTGGCGAAGGAGAGCAGAAGCTCGTTATAGCTGTCGGTATACTGCATGGCAAGCTCTGCAGTGGAGTTCCCGTCCGGCGCGTCGGCCGAAAAGCGGATGATCTCGGGATGGATAACGTCGGCCGCCTTTTTCTCGTTTAGATATTCCACAAAGGCGCCGACGCCGCCCTCATAGCAGAAGGTGTTTTTCCTGGGCAGCTCCCTATTCAGATCCTCCGGGTCCCTCTCGCTAAAATCCCTCTCGTCTATTAGGTCAATGCTTACGCCGGCATTTAGAAAGGCCTGCTCTCTAAGCCTCGCCTCCAGGGTGTCATAGGAGTAGGTGGTGCCCTCCTTGAAGATCTCAGGGTCGGCCTTAAACACCACCACAGAGCCCCTCTCCCTGCCCTTTGGCGCCTCTCCCCGGCAGGTTAGCTCGCAGACGGCGGCGCCCCTCTCGAACCGCTGGTAGTAGAGTTTTCCCTCAGAGACCACCTCGACCTCAAGCCACTCTGACAGGGCATTGACGACGGACGCGCCGACGCCGTGCAGACCGCCCGAAACCTTATAGCTCCCGCCGCCAAACTTCCCGCCGGCATGCAGGATGGTAAAGACCACCGTCACCGCGGGCAGGCCTGTCTTGTGCTGGACCCCGACGGGAATGCCCCTGCCGTTGTCAGAGACATATACGACATTCCCCGGGAGGAGCTTTACAACTATCCTGTCGCAGGCGCCGGCAAGCGCCTCGTCTATTGCGTTGTCAACTATCTCGTAGACCAGGTGGTGCAGCCCCCTCGGCCCGGTGGAACCTATATACATTCCCGGGCGCTTCCTCACCGCCTCCAGGCCCTCTAGCACCTGGATCTGATCTCCGTTATATTCATCGGTGGGCGTTACGTCAAAACCCTCGCCCGGCTTCTTTTCCTCGTTTTCCAAGAAGATCCTCCTCAGACATGATTTTTCCTGCTCCTATTTGGCAGCCTATACAATATAATATAGTATACCACATTTTTTGTGAGTTGTAAACATAAAATTACCCGAAAGAGTTAAACGCGAACCTTCCGGGCTTTTAATTTCTCTACTTTAGTATGTCCAGACGGTTTTTTGCAAAACCGGGTCAATTTCTGTAGCGGGTCCCCCTCCTCTGCTCCCGGGAATCGGACCGGGAGTGGCCGGGGGTATATATCTTCATGTCGGTATCGTCCTCGTAATAATCTCCATCCTCATAGTAGTCATCATCCTCATAGTACTCTCTGTAATTCTCGCCCTCTCTGAAGTACTCGTCCTCGTAATAATCGTCCCGCCTGCTCTCCCTTTTTCTTCCATTATCCCGCCTCACGGCTCTCTTTATCACGGGCTTTGCGAGATATACCATAAACAGGCTTAAAAAGAAGAACGCGGCGAACGGTATGAAGACCTGCACCACGGTCTTTAGGGAGACATCGTCTAGCATAAACCTGTGGAAGAAGAAAAGCGCTACGGAGGAGAAAATAGCCAGAACCGCGAAGATGTAGATAAGCGGCGACAAAAACACGTTGGAGATACCCCCGCATCTTGGGCAGCGGTACTCCCCCTGTTTTTTAAGACTCCATGTTCTTATAAGGTTTACCCTCTTCTTGCAGTAGGGACAAACGGGAATTCCAAAATATCGCATACTCAAATACCTTTCGTCTCTTCATCTTTAGAGCCTGCCCTCTTATAAAGGGTGGACGGCGCAAGCTGCGTGAGATATACCGTCTTCTCCCCGCCCTTATCAGTGACCACGAAGGCCTTGGGGAGTTCCATGCTGACAGAGATGACCCTGCCGTCTCTTTGTGCGTCTCTGAGAAAGTCCCTGGTTATTTTGGATACGGTGGTATGGTCCAAGTCGAAGACGCCGAGAATGTCCCCGGACCATACCACGGTATTTTCTCCTAGGTGCAGATACATTTCCCTCATATTCTCTCCCGGTATATCTCCCCGCCCTCGACCCTAAACCTTACCCCGGTCTCCATAAGGCCCACGGTCTCGGGCGTGCAGCAGGTGATGAAGACCTGCCTTCCCTTTAGGTTGTTCAGCAGGTAATCCTGCCTGTTTTTGTCCAGTTCGCTCATTACGTCGTCTAAAAGTATCATCGGCATCTCGAAGGAAAACGATCCAAGCGTCTCTGCCTCTGCCAGTTTTAGGGCCAGGACCGCGCTCCTCTGCTGACCCTGAGAGCCGTACATCCTGGCGGATACGGAGTTTATCCTTATACCAAGGTCATCCCTATGCGGTCCCTCATTCGTGTAGCCGGCGCGGATATCTCCCTCTCTGCCATCTTCCAAAGCTTTCAGAAAAATCTCCTCCGCGTCCCTCTCGGTAAAATTCTCATCTGCCTTAATGCAGGGCTGGTAGGAGATTTTCATGCTCTCCCCGCCGCGGGATATTCCGCCATAGATCTCTTGTGCGCGCGGTGCCAGTTTGCCCACGTAATCTCTCCGCTCTGCCATAAGCCTGGCCCCAAGCTGGGACAGCCTCGCGTTCCAGGCTTCAAGCGTCTCGCCAAGCTCTGCAAAGTGCGGAATATCCTTTAAAAGGGCGTTTCTCTCCCTCAAAGTTCTCTTGTACATTGCCAGTAATTTCACATACGCGGGCCTTATTTGACATATGGCGCCGTCTAGAAAATCCCTTCTCCTCTGCGCGCCCTCCTTGACTAAGAGGAGATGTTCCGGGGAGAATATCACCGCCCTGACCTTTCCCACCAGGGCAGAGGAGGAATTTCTGCTTACGCCGTTTATCACAGAGCTCTTTTTCCCGTTCTCTATGTCGATTTGCGCCCTCTGGTCTCTCCCCTCGCAGAAAAAGTCCATAGATAGGGACGCGCGGTTTTTGCCGTCCATCCTGGGAAGTTCAGAATCCTTTGCCCCCCTGAAGGAATGTCCACCCGTGAAAAGCCAGAGGGCCTCTAATAGATTTGTCTTTCCCTGGGCGTTCAGGCCGTATATCACGTTCACGCCCTCGCCGGGGAAAATCTCTATATCCTTTAGGTTTCTGAAGTCCTTGGTGGCGAGCCTTTTGACGATCACTCCTATCCCGCTTTCTCCACGCGGGCACTCCTGCCCCCATATTCTACCAGATCCCCGGAATGGAGCTTCTTCCCGCGCATCGGGCAGACCTCCCCGTTGACCCTGACCCTCTCCTCTTTCACGGCAAGCTTTGCCTGCCCGCCCGTCTCGAAGAAACCGGCCAGCTTCAAAAAGGAGTCCAGCCTGATAAAATCCGTGGTGATCTCAACAATCTCAGTCATACTGGCTGCGCAGCCTCACCGGAAGTACCAGGAAGAGGAAGCTGTCCCCCTCCTTCGGGGTGATTACAAGCGGAGAGATTGGCGTGTTCAGCTCCAGGTGAATCTCATCGCATTCGGTATTTCTCAGGGCCTCCAAGAGATAGCGGTTATTAAAGCCGATCTCTATCGGGTCCCCTGTCATCTCAATCTCCACCTGGTCAGAGGCCCTGCCCATGACCGTATTGCTGGAGAGCCTGATGCTGTTCTCCTCGAACATGCAGCGCACAGGCGTGCGAACGCGGTCCGTTATGATGAGCGAGACCCTCTCCACGCTCTCTATAAACTCCCTGGTCTTGACGTTTGCCTCTGTCTTGTGGTCTCCCGGTATGGTGGACTCGTAATCTATAAAACTCCCGCTTAGAAGGCTTGAGATCACCGTATAGCTGCCTATGGTGAAGAGAATATGCTTTCTGCCGACATTTATGGATACCCCGTCATCCGTATCTCCCAGAAGTTTCAGAACCTCCCCTAAGGTCTTTCCGGGGACCACAAACTCCATGCTTTCCTTAAAGTCCACATGCTCTGTGCGGACTGCTAGCCTGAACCCGTCTATGCTAACGACGTTTAAAAGGCCTTCCTCAAGCTTAAAGAGGCTTCCCTGCATTATGGGCTTCACGTTCTCGTTTCCTATGGCGAAGAGCGTCTGGCGAAGCATGCTCTTCAGAAGGTTTGATGGCAGGGAGAAAGACGTCCCCTCAGAGACCCTGGGCAGCTCCGGAAAATCCTCTGCCCTGACACCGATGACGCTAAAGCGGCTGTGCCCGCTCTCTATCGTTGCGGCCTCCTTCTCATCCACGGTGACGGTTATATCGTCGCTGGGGGTTCTGCGGACTATATCCGAGAAGATCCTAGCGGGCAGCGCGGTCCTCCCCGGCTCCTCCACAAAGGCGGGAATAACCGTGGTAATTCCAAGCTCCGTATCATACGCCGAGAGCGTTATCCCTCCGCTTTCCGCCTCAACTAAAAAACATTCCAGCGCCGGGTATGTGGATTTTACGGAAACCGCTCTCTGCACGTCAGAGACGGCGTCTACTATATCATTTTTCTGTACCCTGAACTTCATGTTGAAAACTCCCTCTCTTCTCTGAAAATTTATTTTCCTCCCAAAATTTTTTGCCAAAGAATTCTTTTTTCTTGATTTAATTGATTTAGAAGTAGTAATAGGCGGGTTGAAACTGTGAAAAACCCGGAAAAATCCAGATAAATCCGGATTTATTTATTATCACCCCGGTGTGAGGCGGCGGTTAAAAATTTAAAAGATATCTTTCTCTTCAACTTTTTCAAGGACTTTCAACGGTGAATGTTGAAAAACTTGGGAAAAATCACTGGTCCCTGATGTTCTTGATTATGTCCTCCACTATATCCCTGGTCCTGGGGTCGGTCCTCATCCTATTCTCTATGCTGGAGGTTGCGTAGACGACGGTTGAATGGTCCCTGTCGCCGAAGATCTTCCCAATCTCTGCCATGGAGAGGTCCGTCACCTCCCTGACTATATACATCGCGACGTGGCGCGCCATGGAGATATTTGCGTTGCGCTTCTTGCCCAGAATGTCCTCCGGCGTGATGCCGCCGTAAGTCCTGGCGACCTCCTCCACGATTCTCTCCACAGTGACGGGTGTGGGCTGCGAGTTGTTGATGATATCGCTTATAGCCGCCTGGGCCGTGGCTATATTGATGGGCTTATCGTCTAAGAGGTTAAACGCCCTTAGCTTCTTTACAGCCCCCTCCAGCTGGCGGATATTGTTTTTCAGCCTGTTGGCGATGTACTCGCAGACGGTTACGGGTATTTCAAAATTCAGCGACTCTGCCTTTCTGGAGACTATGGCGGCCCGCGTCTCGAAATCCGGCGGCTGTATGTCCGCAAGCAGTCCCGACTCGAACCTGGATTTGAGCCTGTCCTCTAAGGTGGCTATCTCTTTAGGCGGCCTGTCCGACGTGAGGATTATCTGCTTTCCCGCCTCGTGCAGGGCGTCAAAGGTGTGGAAAAACTCCTCCTGTGTGGAGATCTTCCCGGCGATAAACTGCACGTCGTCCATCAAAAGCAGGTCCGCGGTCCTGTACTTCTCCCTGACGGACGGCATGGTTCCCCGCGCTATCCCCTCTATTACCTCGTTGGCAAAATCCTCCCCTTTTATATATACCACCGTGCGCCCGGGAAAATTGTTTTTAAACTCCTTGGCGACGGCGTTTAGGAGATGCGTCTTTCCCAGACCCGGCCCGCCGTAGATGAAAAGCGGGTTGTAGAGCGTCGCGGGTTTTGCCGCCACCGCTTGGCATGCCGCATGGGCAAAGCGGTTGGAGGAGCCCACGACAAAGGTATCAAAGGAGTAGTCCTCCACCTCTGAAAGGCTCTCCTCGGGCTCTGTATATTTCGGGACGTCCTCCCCAACGGCTATCTCCAGCCTGATCCCGGGACCAAATACCTCATTTAACGCCTCGTCAAAGAGGTTGGAATAACAGCGCAAAAGCGTCTGGCGGTGGAAATCATTGGGCGCCTCCACCACCGCTATTCCCTTCTCAAAATCCAGAGATACAGGCTTCAGCCTGCTAAACCAGGTGGAATAGGCCACATCCGTGACGCGCTCTCTGCAGTAATCGCTTATCAGCCCCCACGCCTCGTCAAAAGATTCCAAAATACTTCCTCCATATTTTCCCGTATGGGGGTATTATAACATAAAGCCGGGGCTTTTTCAAATGTTTTTCAGTTTTTATATTTTCGTTTCTGAAAATCAAAAAACCGCTATCACTTGTGCTTTTAAAATAGTTAAGCACAATCTATTTGATCTATGTCTCAAAACCCGTAAAAAAATTTTAATTTTCCGGCGCTTGGCGTCCGGGAGGCTAGAAAAAAAATCTTGACATAACCTCCCGCCTTAAGATATAATACGGGAAAAGCATAAGGGAGGGCCCAAATAGGGGGCCAAAGAAGGAGGGTATAAGATGTTTAGAACATATCAGCCCAAGAAACTGCAGAGGCAGAAGGAGCATGGGTTTAGAAAGAGAATGTCCACCAAAAGCGGGAGAAAGATTCTTGCCAGCCGCAGGGCCAAGGGCAGGGCGCGCCTCTCCTACTAGAAATTAAAAGGTCACTTCTGGTGGCCTTTCTTTTTCCTGCCCGTCTAAGGGGGACAGATCTTGGGTTTGAGAGGGGATAAAGTGAAGAGAGAGATCATATCCCTTACCCGAAACAACGACTTCAGAAGGGCATATCAGAAGGGAAAAAGTTTTGTAAGTCCCGTTTTGGTCAGCTATGTGAGAAAAAACAGGCTCAAGCTGACGCGGGTGGGCATAACCGTCAGCAAAAAGGTCGGCTGCGCGGTGGTGAGGAACCGTTCCCGCAGGGTAATAAGAGAGGCGTACAGGTCGCTGATGTTTCACGTGAAACCAGGGTATGATTTGGTATTTGTGGCTAGGGGAAAGACGCCGTTTGTGAAGAGCGGGGAGCTTGAAAAGGTGATGCTCTCCCAGCTTAAAGAGGCGGGTGCGGTATGAAGAGGATAATGCTTGCGCTTATAAGGTTTTACCGGGCGCATATCTCTCCGCACACGCCGTCCATGTGCAAGTATATCCCGACCTGCTCTGAATACGGGCTTATAGCCATAGAGAGGTTTGGGGCGCTAAAGGGCGGGCTTTTGACGCTTTGGCGGTTTTTGAGGTGCAACCCGTGGAGCAAGGGCGGGTATGACCCGGTACCGGAGAAGGGGCCGAAGAAAGCGGAGACAAGGTGGTAAGGGCAGTTATCAGTGGTCAGTGATTAGTGATCAGTTTTTAGACGGAGACCGGTTGAGAGAGAATTAAATGACAGAAGTGGGTTTGCGTAGCGGCAGAGACCAACGAACAGCACTCAACCGGTTTTAAGGAGAATTGAAAGAATGGGAATTTTTGACGCAATAGGAAGTGTTCTGGGGTATCTGCTCTGGTT
>CAZRQD010000002.1:29263-42845 GCA_964602365.1 uncultured Acutalibacter sp.
AAAGAATGGGAATTTTTGACGCAATAGGAAGTGTTCTGGGGTATCTGCTCTGGTTTTTGTTTACGATATTCAAAAACTATGGTTTGGCGCTGATATTCTTTACGCTGATACTGAAGGCACTGCTCTTCCCGATGAGTATAAAGCAGCAGAAGAATATGGCTTCGCAGACGAAACTTAGTGAAAAGACGCAGGAGCTGCAGAAGAAGTACGCGAACAACAAGGACAAGTACAATGAAGAGCTGATGAAGCTGTACGAGAGGGAGGGCGTAAGCCCGACAAGCGGCTGCCTCTCCATGCTGCTGCCGTTTCCCATCATGCTGGGAATTTACAGGTCGGTTATAGCGCCGCTCTCCAACACGCTCCACTGCGACGCCGCGGCGGTGACGGCAGCGACAAATTATTTCTCGAAGATTCCCGGCGCGGTATATGTGAACGCCGCCGGAGACTACTACTCGCAGTTAAACATTGTCCACAATTTTGCGGCGCTTAAGGAAAACCTGACGATGTTCAGCGCAAAAGACCTTGCCAAGATAGAGAGCTTCTCCAACGGGTTTAGGTTTTTGGGGCTTGACCTATTGGGGACGCCGAAGGGCTCGCCGTTTATGTCGTTTTTGTGGCTGATTCCCGTGCTCTCCCTCCTCTCCAGCGTGGCGTTTCAGCTCTACACCATGTGGGATCAGAAGAGGACCACGGGTCAGACACAGCAGAAGGGCTGCATGGTGGTAATGCTGGTGGTCTTCCCGCTGATAAGCTTCTACTGGGCGTATACGATGCCCGCAGCCGTCGGTTTCTACTGGGTTGTCAGCAATATTCTAAGCTTCGTGCAGAGCATAATCACAAACCGGTACTACAGTCCCGGGCAGATGAACGCCGTGGTTGAGGCGCAGAGGGCGGTCACCTTAGAGCTAAGCGAGCAGTCTGTCCGTCCGCTGCCGGCCTCGCAGCAGAAAGAGATAGCCGACAGGCTTATGGCAAGCGCCCTGGCCCAGCAGCAGGGGACGCAGAAGAAAACCTCCCAGGCAAAGAAAAACAGCGGCGGTGGAAAGAAGAAAAAGAGCTCTTCCGGGGACCAGAGCGCATATATAGGTACGAAAAAATAGGGGAACAAAATCAGGAAGGAGATAAATGATGGTAAAGGAAGCAATAGCCAAGGGCTCCACCGTGCAGGAGGCGTTTGAAAACGCCTGCAAGGAACTCGGCGTGGATACGTCAGAGGCGTCCTGCGAGGTCTTGGAGCTGCCCACGAAGAAGACGTTCGGGATTTTCGGCGGGAAGCCCGCAAGGGTAAAGGCGACAGTGGAGATTGAGGAGCCTGCCCCGAAAGCCGTGGAGGAGAAACCCCGGCCCGTACAGGAGGCAAGACCGGTAAAGAGGCCAGAGGAGAGGCCGGTAAAGACAGAAAAGTCCGAGAAAAAGCCCGCACCCGCAGCGGAGAAAAAACCCGCGCCGGTCCCTCCCGAAAAGAAACCTGCGGGGGAGAAGGTACCGGAGGAGAAAGTATCGGAAGAGAATAGGCCAGGGGAAAATAGGACCGGGGACCCCGCGCAGGAGGCCTCTGACTACCTTGGCAAGGTCCTAAAGAGCATGGGCATAGATGATGCCGAGATAGAGATCACCCGGGGCGATGACGCCGCGGTGCTGAACCTCAAGCTAAGCGACGTCAGCCTGGTCATAGGCCACAGGGGGGAGACGGTGGATGCCCTGCAGTATCTCGCATCTCTCGTCGCCAACCGCGTGGGCGGAAGCTATTACCGCATCATGCTGGACGTCGGGGACTACCGGGAGAGGCGACGTGCCACGCTGGAGAGCCTCGGCCGCAGGATGGCTGTCCGTGCGGTAAAGTCCGGCAGGAATACCGCATTAGAGCCGATGAACCCCTACGAGCGCAGGATAATCCACACCGCCGTGCAGACCATAGACGGCGCCACCTCCTGGAGCGAGGGGGACGGAACAGACCGCCACGTCGTCATAGGACCTAAAGTCGGGGAGCGCGGCTACAGGAGAAGAAACACCCGGACCTATGACCGCAGACCCTATAACGGCGGAAGCGCTCCGCGCAGGGAGAATACGCAGACCGAGGCACCTGCGCCGCAGCGCCATATAGACGAGTCTGAGGGGCAGCTGTACGGGAAAATAGAGGTAAAGAAATAGCCAGAGATACAAAGGGCGGCGGCAGAGCCGCTCTTTTTTTAGAGGTGGGAGGAGTATGTACGCAATAGCGGCTATCTCCACGGGAAACGCCCCGGGAGGTATCGGAATCGTCAGGATCTCCGGGGAAAACGCCATAGAGATCGCAGAGAGGATATTTCGCACGAGAAGCGGCAGGAAACTCTCTAAACTAAAGGGATATACGGCGGCGCTTGGGGACGTTTACCGCGCAGGCGGCGAGAGGCTGGACGAGGCCGTGGCGCTGGTCTTCCGTGCGCCTAAGAGCTATACGGGGGAGGACGTCGTAGAACTCTCCTGCCACGGCGGGCTCTATCTCACGAGAGAGGTTTTGGGGGAGGCGCTTTCAGCCGGAGCCCAACCCGCAGGACCGGGGGAATTTACCAAGCGGGCCTTCCTAAACGGAAAGATGGACCTCACAGAGGCAGAGTCCGTGATGGCGCTTGTGGGCGCCGAGGGTGAGGCTGCACTTAGGGCCGCCGGTTCGGTATCGGAGGGGCGGCTAGCGGAAAAATGCGCGGAGATAAAGGAGAGGCTTAAGGACCTCTGCGCGCATTTGGCGGCCTGGGCGGATTTCGACGACGTGCCGCAGATCACCGAGAGCGGCGCAGAGCGGGAGATCTCTGAGATAGAGGCGGAGCTTTCAAAACTGCTTAAAACCTACGACAGCGTGAGGATGGCCAAAGAGGGCGTTTCCGCTGTTATAGCCGGCGCGCCGAACGTGGGGAAATCCACCCTGATGAACCTCCTCACAGGGGTAGAGCGCTCCATAGTCACGCCAATCCCCGGGACCACGAGGGACGTCGTGGAGGATACCATCACTTTGGGCGGGATACCCCTAAGACTTGCCGATACCGCCGGGCTGAGGGATACGGACGACATAATAGAGAGCCTGGGGGTGAGGGCAAGCGAGAGGAGGCTTAAGACCGCCGAGCTCACCCTCGCCGTCCTAGACGGCTCGCGAGAGATCTCCGGCTATGAGAGGGAATTTCTAAAAAAGCTGGACCCGGAGAGGAGCATCATGATAGTGAATAAGGCTGATTTGCCCCAGGCCTTTTCCCCGGATCAGGAGCTTGGCAGGTTTCCGCATCTGGTCTCGCTTTCCGCCAAAACAGGTGAGGGGAAGGAGAGACTTGACGAGGAGGTCGTGAAAACCCTCGGCGTAAAGGAGTACTCGCACGGGGAGGCTGTGCTGATAACGGAGAGGCAGAGGGGAGATATCCTAAGGGCGGTAAAATCGCTAAAAGAGGGGAGAGAGGTCATCTCAAGTGGGCTTACGCTTGATGCCGTCTCCGTCTGCGCACAGGAGGCGCTTGACGCCCTCTGCACCCTAACCGGGGAGCGCGTCTCGGATGAGATCATAGACAGGGTATTTGAGAATTTCTGCGTGGGAAAGTGAGGCGGTCTGTTTGCGGACCTATTTTGCCGAGAGTACAGGCGTCGCCGTCATCGGCGCGGGCCACGCCGGCATAGAGGCGGCGCTCGCATCCGCCAGGCTTGGGTGCGATACCGCTATTTTCAGCATAAATCTCGATGCGGTGGGCAACTGCCCCTGCAACCCCAGCATAGGCGGGACGGCCAAAGGCCACCTCGTGAGGGAGATAGACGCCCTTGGCGGGGAGATGGGCAGGGCCGCCGACGCGTGCACCATCCAAAGCCGTATGTTAAACAGGGGTAAGGGACCCGCGGTCCACTCCTTAAGGGCGCAGATAGACAGGGACCGCTACCGGCTCTATATGAAGCACGCGCTTGAAACGACCCCTAGACTATCCGTATACCAGGCGGAGGTTGTAAGTTTGGAAAGGTCCGGGGATAACTGGCTCATCACGACCCGCTTGGGCGCCGTGTACGAGGCCAAGGCCGTGATCCTCTGCACCGGAACCTTTCTTGGCGGGAAGGTCTTTGTCGGGGAGGTAAGCTACGAGAGCGGACCCGACGGGATGTTTCCCTCAAAATATCTGGCAGACTCTCTCAGCGATCTCGGCATAACACTAAGGCGGTTTAAGACCGGTACGCCGGCGAGGGTCCTAAAATCCTCCATAGATTTTTCCAAGCTCGAGGTCCAGCGGGGGGACGAGCCGGCTGTCCCGTTTTCGGCGGATACGACGGAACCTCCCAAAAACCTTGCGGTCTGCCATGTCTCCTATACCAATGAGGAGACTCGCAGGATAATTTTGGAGAACCTGGACCGCTCCCCGCTCTTTTCCGGGGAGATCAAGGGCGCAGGCCCAAGGTACTGCCCCAGCATAGAGGACAAGATGGTCCGCTTCCCCGACAAGGAGAGGCACCAGCTCTTCATAGAGCCCTGCGGGCTGAGTACGGAGGAGATGTACCTGCAGGGCATGAGCTCCAGCCTGCCGGAGGAGGTCCAGAGAGAATTTTACAGGACCGTCCCCGGGCTGGAGCATGCCCAGTTTACCCGCACGGCCTACGCAATAGAGTATTTCTGCTGCGACCCGACAGAGCTCTCTCCCGCGCTGGAATTCAAAGCTCTACCGGGGCTCTACGGCGCGGGACAGTTTAACGGCAGCTCCGGCTATGAGGAGGCTGCCGCGCAGGGGCTTGCGGCGGGAATAAACGCCGCTAGGAAAATCCAGGGGAAGCCCAGGGTGATATTTGACCGCTCTAACAGCTATATCGGCACCCTCATAGACGACCTCGTGACAAAGGGCTGCACAGACCCCTATCGCATGATGACCAGCCGCTCTGAATACAGGCTTGTTCTAAGGCAGGATAATGCCGACGAGCGCCTCACCCCAATCGGCAGGGAGATAGGCCTCATCTCTGACGAGAGGTGGGAGAGGTTTGAAAAGAAGCGAGGGCAGATAGAGGCGGAGCTTAAGCGCGCCGAGAGGACGGTCTTTCCCCCTTCGCAAGAGCTAAACGAGATTTTGGTTTCACGTGAAACATCTCCCGTCACGACAGGAATCAGGCTGGTAGATCTCTTGCGCCGTCCCGGGCTTGGCTACGGGGACCTTGAAAAAATCGACGGAGGGAGACCCGACCTTCCCCGCGAGGTATTCGAGAGCGTGGAGATCGCCGTTAAATACGAGGGATATATAAAAAAGCAGGAGGCCGCCATAGCCGAGATGAGGAGGGTGGAGAGCAGGACCATCCCCGCGGACCTCGACTACTCCGCCATACCGGGGCTGAGGATAGAGGCCAGGGAGAAGCTCGCCAAAATCCGCCCGGAAAACCTTGGGCAGGCGGGGAGAATTTCCGGCGTCTCCCCCGCGGATATCTCTGTTTTGATGATAGCTCTCTCAGCAAGGGAGCGCGGAGGGAAGTAGATGGGGGCAGGGGAAGAACTTCTTAGAGGCGCGAAAGAACTCGGCATAGAGATAGGCGCTAAGCAGGCTGAGAGGTTTGGAACCTATCTCGACATGCTGCTTAAGTGGAACGGTAAGATGAACCTGACCTCCATAACCAGGCCCGCGGAGATTGTGGGAAAGCATTTTCTTGACAGCATAAGCGTTCTCAAATTTGGGGGGATTCCCCAAAACGCCTCTCTCTGCGACGTGGGCACAGGCGCGGGTTTCCCCGGTGTGCCGGTTAAAATTATGCGGGAGGACATAGAGCTGACCCTCATGGACTCTCAGCAAAAGAGGCTGGATTTTCTCAAAGCGCTGCTAGAGAGTCTCGGACTCTCCGCTAAGCTCCTCCATATGCGCGCCGAGGACGCAGGGAGAAAACCGGGGCTTAGGGAGGGCTTTGACATCGTCACGGCAAGGGCCGTGGCTCCCCTGCCAATCCTCGCCGAATACTGCCTCCCGCTTGTGAGGAGGGAGGGGTATTTCCTCGCGATGAAGGGTTCAAAGGCAGGCGAGGAGATAAAAAGTGCGAAAAAGGCCATTGAAATCCTGGGGGGAGAGGAGGAGGAACCCCTCAGTTTTTCCGTCCCCGGTGTGGGGGAGAGAGTGATAATCCCGGTAAGAAAGGCGGAAAACACTCCGGAAATCTACCCCAGGAGAGAGGCGGCCATCAAAAATCGTCCGCTCTGATAAAAAAGTTTCACGTGAAACACTTTTATTTTTCACGGGGATATGCTATTATACTCTGGCGAAAGGGGGGAGCGTATGGGGAAGATCATGGCGGTCGCCAACCAGAAGGGCGGCGTGGGCAAGACCACGACCGCGGTGAACCTTGCGGCGGCGCTTGGCGCAGAAAAAAAGCGGGTGCTTTTGGTGGACGCCGACCCGCAGGGCAACGCCACTAGCGGCGTCGGGATAGACCGCAGGGACTGCGAGAAAAGCGTCTATGACGTTTTGATAGGCGGGGAAAAGGCCCAAAACGCCGTGATTAAGACGGATTTTGAGGGACTCTCTCTGCTCCCTTCAAATATCGACCTCGCCGCCGCAGAGATTGAGCTTGCCAACTCCCCAAAGAGAGAGGGGACCCTAAAGGCCTCGCTTTCCGGCATCAGGGGAGATTTCGACTATATCCTGGTGGACTGTCCTCCCTCTCTCGGGATGATAACCACAAACGCCCTCACGGCGGCGGATACCCTCCTCATTCCCATACAGTGCGAGTACTATGCCCTGGAGGGTCTAAGCCAGCTTATGAACTCCGTAAGGAGGGTGAAACGGCAGTATAACAGTCTTATAGATATAGAGGGCGTCCTGCTGACGATGTACGACGGCAGGTTAAACCTTACACAGCAGGTGGTAAGCGAGGTAAAAAAGTATTTCCCAAGGAAGGTCTTCCGCACGGTTATACCCCGGACGGTCAGACTTTCCGAGGCGCCGGGCTTCGGCCAGCCTGTGCTGTACTTTGACAGGAATTCCAAGGGAGCTGAGGCCTACGGGCAGCTCGCGCGGGAGATAATAAAAAATAACATGTAGGAGGTCATGGCATGAAAAAAGGCGGGCTTGGCAGGGGCCTGGACCTGATTTTCGCCGAGAATAACGGGGAGGAAGGGGAACGCGCCGTCAGCGTGAGCATAGACGAGATAGAGCCCAACAGGGATCAGCCCAGGCAGAATTTTGACCCGGAGTCCCTAGGTGAACTTGCGGACTCCATCTCCCGGCACGGGGTGCTGCAGCCGCTGCTTTTAAGACCCCTGGTCTCAGGCGGGTACAGGATAGTCGCCGGGGAGAGGAGGTACCGCGCGGCCAGAATGGCGGGGCTAAAGGAGGTTCCGGCGCTGGTGCGCGACATGACGGACGCCGAGGAGACAGTATACGCGCTTATAGAGAATCTCCAGCGGGAGGACCTAAATCCCATTGAGGAGGCGAGGGGCTACCGCAGGCTTATCGATACCTATGATTTTACGCAGGAGCAGGTGGCGGAGGCCGTGGGGAAGTCCAGGCCGGCCGTGGCGAACTCCCTAAGGCTGCTAAACCTCCCCGTAGAGCTGCAAGGCATGTTAGAGGCCGGCCAGATAACCCCCGGGCACGCGCGGGCGCTTTTGAGCTTTTCCAATCCCGAGGACGCGAAATACGCCATAAAGAGGGCGCAGGACGGCGCCACGGTCAGAGAGCTTGAGACCCTTGCAAAGAGGGCCGGAAGACAGCCCAAATCTAGCCCCGATACCCCGCAGAAACGTTTTTACAGGGAGGCGCAGATTGCCCTTACAAACTATCTAGGCCGCAGGGTGAAGATCACCGGCTCTGGGAAAAAGTGCAATCTGCAGATAGAATTTTACGGGGAGAAGGACCTAAGGGCGCTTTTAAACGAGCTGAAGCTTAGCGGTTAGCAGAGGAGGAAGGAATATGATAGACATAAAACTGCTCCGTTCAGATCCGGAGCTTGTGCGGGAGAATATCAGGAAAAAGTTTCAGGATGAAAAGCTTACACTGGTGGACGAGGTTCTGGAGCTGGATAAGGCCTTTCGCGAGAGCAAGGGCAGGGGAGACGAGCTGAGGGCCCAGAGGAATAGGATAAGCAAGGAGATCGGGAAGCTGATGTCCCAGGGAAAGCGGGACGAGGCCGAGAGGGTCAAAGAGCGCGTAAACGCCATAGCCGAGGAGCTTGAGGCCATGGAGCGCCGGGAGAGCGAGATGACTGAGGAGATCCGCAAGAGGATGATGGTCATCCCGAATATCATAGACCCCAGCGTCCCCATAGGAAGGGACGACAGCGAGAACGTCGAGGTAGAGCGCTTTGGCGAGCCCAGGGTTCCGGACTATGAGATCCCCTACCACACCGACATAATGGAGAGCCTAGACGGCATAGATCTTGACAGCGCGAGGCGCACCAGCGGAAACGGCTTTTACTACCTTACGGGGGATATAGCCAGGCTGCACTCCGCCATCCTCTCCTACGCCAGGGATTTCATGATAGACAAGGGCTTTACCTACTGCGTCCCGCCCTTTATGATCCGCGGGGACGTCGTCTCCGGCGTGATGAGCTTTGCCGAGATGGAGAATATGATGTACAAGATAGAGGGGGAGGACCTCTACCTCATCGGCACAAGCGAGCACTCCATGATAGGCAGGTATATAGACCAGATTCTCCCGGAGGAGAAGCTCCCCTTAACCCTCACCAGCTATTCCCCCTGCTTTAGGAAAGAGGTCGGCGCCCACGGGATAGAGGAGAGGGGCGTCTACCGCATCCACCAGTTTGAGAAGCAGGAGATGGTGGTGATCTGCAAGCCCGAGGAGAGCATGGACTGGTTCAAGAAACTCTATATGTATACGGTAGAGCTTTTCAGGTCCATGGATATCCCCGTCCGCACCCTGGAGTGCTGCTCTGGCGACCTTGCGGACCTGAAGGTCAAGAGCATAGACGTGGAGGCCTGGTCACCGAGACAGAAAAAATATTTTGAGGTCGGCAGCTGCTCTAACCTAGGGGACGCGCAGGCCAGGAGGCTTAAAATCCGCGTAAAGGGAAAAGAGGGGAATTACCTGCCCCACACCTTAAACAATACAGTCGTGGCCCCGCCCAGGATGCTCATAGCCTTCTTAGAGAATAACCTCCTGCCCGACGGCTCTGTCAGCATCCCCGCGCCGCTTAGGATGTATATGGGCGGCAGGGAGAGCCTTAAAAAAGGATAGAATTTCCATTTGACCGCTTGGGGAGTTTTTATACGGAATGCCGAAAATCCGCTTTTTCCTTGCAAAAGCGCGGCCGCGGTGGTAAAATTACCGCTAAGCATTGAATTGAGAGGTACCGAAAGGGGATATACCAAATGGAAGAGGAAAAGAAATTCATAAAAGAAGGCCTCACCTATGACGATGTCCTGCTGATTCCCGCAGAGTCCCATGTACTCCCCGCGGAGGCTGACCTCAGCACGAGACTTACGAATAAGGTGAGGCTTAATACTCCGATTCTCACGGCCGCCATGGATACCGTCACCGAGTCCGACATGGCCATCGCCATAGCCAGGGAGGGCGGAATAGGAATCATACATAAGAACATGAGCATAGAGGAGCAGGCCGACCAGGTGGACAGGGTGAAGCGCTGGGAAAACGGGGTGATAGTAAACCCCTTCTTCCTCTCTCCTGAAAATACCGTCCGCGAGGCGGACGAGATTATGGCGCGCTTTAAGATCTCCGGGGTGCCGATCTGCGAGGACGGCGTCCTCATAGGCATAATCACGAACCGCGACATGCGCTTCATGAAGGATGAGGATTTCGACCAGCCGGTCAGCAGCGTCATGACCAAGGGGGAGCTGATAACGGCTCCCGTCGGCACTACCCTGCGGGATGCGCAAGAGATCTTGAGAAAACACCGCATAGAGAAGCTCCCGATAGTCGATGATGAGGGCAGGCTCAAGGGCCTGATCACGATAAAGGACATAGAGAAAAACGTGAGGTACCCGAACTCTGCCAGGGATGAGAGGGGCCGCCTGCTCTGCGGCGCCGCAATAGGCGCGACCAAAGACGTGCTGGACCGCGCCGCCGCGCTTATAGAGGCGCAGGTGGACGTGGTGGTCCTGGACTCTGCCCACGGGCACAATTCCGGGGTGCTTGACGCCGTGAGAAAGGTCAAGAAGGCCTACCCAAACCTGCAGCTCATCGCCGGGAATGTCGCCACCGGGGAGGGGGCAAAGGCGCTGATAGACGCCGGCGCCGACTGCGTGAAGGTCGGCATAGGTCCCGGCTCCATCTGCACAACCCGCGTGGTGGCGGGCATTGGCGTCCCGCAGGTCACGGCGGTATTTGACGCCGCCAATGAGGCGATGAAGCACAATATCCCCGTCATAGCAGACGGCGGCATAAAATACAGCGGCGACATAGTAAAGGCTCTTGCCGCCGGCGCAGACTCTGTCATGCTGGGCTCCATGGTGGCCGGCTGCGAGGAGGCCCCGGGAGAATACGAGCTCTACCAGGGCAGGCAGTTTAAGGTATACCGCGGCATGGGGAGCTTGGGCGCCATGAACAAGGGCAGCGGGGACCGGTATTTCCAAAGCGGCGCGGGGACCAAATTCGTTCCGGAGGGCGTTGAGGGCAGGGTCCCGTTTAAGGGTCCTCTTGCCGACACAATCTACCAGCTTGTGGGCGGGATACGCTCGGGCATGGGATATACCGGCTGCAGGAATATAGAGGAGCTCCACGAGAAGGCCCAGTTCGTGCGGATAACCAGCGCCGGCCTGATAGAGAGCCATCCCCACGACATACAGATCACGAAAGAGGCCCCGAACTATTCCGTACATTAGGTCCGGTTTCCCCAAAAATTTTCAAAAACCTCCTAAAATCAGTTTACAAAATTTCGGGAATGTGCTAAAATAACAGAGTGACCCTCCCTCGGATTTGGGATTCACCAACCCGGTCCTAGGGACGGGATTCTAAAAAATTGCGGGATGAACCCGCGGAAAAGGTGATTTTATGACTAAAGAAGAGAAGACCGCCATTATCGAGACCTATGCCAGGCACGAGGGGGACACCGGCTCTCCCGAGGTTCAGGTCGCCGTGCTGACGAAGCGCATAAACGACCTGACAGAGCATCTGCGCACGCATAAGAAGGACCACCACTCCCGCAGGGGTCTGCTGAAGATGGTAGGTCAGCGCAGGAGTCTGCTCAACTATCTTATGAGGGTCGATATCGAGCGGTACCGCACCCTGGTCGCCCAGTTGGGGCTGCGCAAATAAGCTGAGACGGAAATGCTGGGTCGCTTGTCCGGCGGCGCGGCATTTATTTTTAGAATAAGGTATGGCAAGAAAGGAAAGAGATTATGTTTGAAAACTACAAGGTCTTTGAAACGGACTTTGCCGGCCGCCCCTTAAAGATCGAGACGGGGAAGATGGCCCAGCTCGCAAACGGCGAGTGTCTTGTCCGTTACGGCGATACGGTGGTGCATGTGGCGGCCACCGCCTCACCCAAGCCCAGGGACGGGATTGACTTTTTCCCTCTCTCTGTGGATTTCGAGGAGAAGCTCTACTCTGTCGGGAAGATCCCCGGCTCCTTTTTGAAGCGCGAGGGGCGCCCAAGCGAGAAGGCCACCCTGACCTGCCGCATGATAGACAGGCCCATACGCCCGCTCTTCCCAAAGGACATGAGAAACGACGTGGCGATAGTCTGCACCGTCATGAGCGTGGACCAGGACTGCTCTCCCGAGATAGCGGCCCTTGTCGGCACGTCCGTTGCGCTGTCCATCTCTGACATTCCCTGGGACGGCCCGATTTCCGGCGTCTCCGTTGGGCTGGTAGAGGGCAAATTCGTCATCAACCCCACAAGCGCGCAGAGGAAAATCTCGCAGATGGCGGTCACCGTCGCCTCCACAGACGAGCGCATTGCCATGATAGAGGCCGGCGCCAACGAGGTCAGCGACGAGGATATGTATGAAGGCATCATGGCCGGACATGAGGCCAACCAGAAGATCATAGAGTTTATCAAGGGCATACAGGCCGAGATCGGCAAGGAGAAGTTTACCTATCCCTCAAATAACCCCTCCCCCGAAATGCTGGAGGCCATAAAGGCCTTTGCCGAGGAGGACGTGAGGCAGGCGCTTGACACCGACGACAAGAATGTCCGCGACGAGAGGCTTAAGCCCGTCTATGAGAAGGTCCACGAGAAGTTTGACGAGATCTATCCCGGAGGGGAGGCGCAGATAGAGGACTGCCTCTACCAGACGCAGAAGTATGTGGTCCGCCGCTGGCTATTGGACGAGCAAAAGCGCGTGGACGGCCGCGGAATGAACGATATGCGGCCCCTTGCCGCAGAGGTCGGGCTGCTGCCGCGCACCCACGGCTCCGGGATGTTTACTAGGGGACAGACGCAGGTCCTCACCACCGTCACCCTGGGCTCTGTGAGGGATAACCAGCTTTTGGACGGCATAGACGAGGAGGAGAGCAAGCGCTATATCCACCACTACAATTTCCCGTCCTATTCCGTTGGCGAGACCAGGCCCAGCCGCGGCCCCGGCAGGCGCGAGATAGGCCACGGTGCCCTAGCCGAGAGGGCCCTTGTGCCGGTCATCCCCAGTGTGGATGAGTTCCCGTATACCATAAGGCTTGTAAGCGAGGTCCTCAGCTCCAACGGCTCCACCTCTCAGGCGTCTATCTGCGGCTCCACTTTGGCGCTAATGGACGCCGGCGTGCCGATCAAGGCGCCCGTCGCCGGCATCTCCTGCGGGCTTATAACCGAGGGCGACCGCTGGATGACCATGGTGGACATACAGGGGATAGAGGACTTCTTCGGCGACATGGACTTCAAGGTCGGCGGGACCAAGAAGGGCATTACCGCCATACAGATGGATTTGAAGATTCACGGCCTGACACCCGAGATGGTAAAGGACGCCCTTGAAAAGACCCACCGCGCCAGGAACTATATAATCGACGAGATAATTCTCAAGACAATACCCGAGGTCAGACCCGAGCTGAGCAGGTACGCGCCCAAGATGCTCTCCACCCAGATCCCGATCGACAAGATCCGCGAGGTCATCGGCACCGGCGGCAAGGTCATCCAGAAGATCTGCGCCGAGTGCGACATCACCATGGACGTGGAGGAGGACGGCCATGTCTATATCACCGGCCTTGACATAAACAACTGCCAGCGCGCCCTCGACATAGTCGAGACCATAGTAAACGATCCAGAACCCGGAACCTACTATAACGGCCGCGTCACAAGGATCATGGACTTCGGCGCCTTCGTGGAGATCGCCCCCGGGAAAGAGGGTCTGGTGCATATCTCCCGCCTCGACACCAAGAGGGTGGAGAACGTGACCGACGTGGTGAATGTCGGCGACGTCATAAAGGTGAAGGTCTTGGAGATAGACGACAAGGGCAGGCTGAACCTCTCAAGGCGCGACGCCCTGATAGATCTTGACGGCGTTGTGCCGGAGAACGGTCCGTCAGAGGATCGCACCCGCAGGGACAGGGGAGGAGACCGCCGCCCGCCCAGAAGAGACCGAGACCGTAACAGGCATTAACTTTTACTTTGCTCCGAGTTGACGGGAGGAAGTCAAATTTTTAGTTTTCCTCTAACTGGCGGGAGGAAATTGAAGGTTCTGATCTCAGTTAATGAGAGAAAAATT
>CAZRQD010000002.1:42945-59663 GCA_964602365.1 uncultured Acutalibacter sp.
TTAAAAGTCACAGCTGATAAAAGCGAAGTGAAAAGATGGCCCCGAGAGCTATGATAGCCATGAGCGGCGGTGTGGATTCCAGCGTGGCGGCCCTTCTGATGAAGAGGGCGGGATATGAGCCCATAGGCGTCACCATGCGGCTGTTAAGCAATGAGGATCTCCCCCCGGAAGAGGGCCGCACCTGCTGTTCGCTAAGCGATGTGGAGGACGCCAGACAGGCGGCCTTCAGCCTTGGGATGAGGTATTACGTCTTCAATTTTACTGAGGCTTTTCACAGGGAGGTTATGGACGGCTTTGTGAGGGCCTACTCCTTGGGGCTCACGCCGAACCCGTGCGTGGAGTGCAACCGCAGGATAAAGTTTGGGGAGCTTTTGAGAAGGAGCGAGGAGGCAGGGTGCGAGAAACTTGCGACAGGCCATTATGCCCGGCTGGTATATGATGAGGGGAGTTCCCGCTGGCTCCTCAAAAAGGGCAGGGACCGGGGGAAGGATCAAAGCTATATGCTCTCCTGCCTAAATCAGCGCCAGCTCTCCCGCTGTGCCTTCCCTTTGGGGGAGTATACCAAGGAGGAGACGCGCGAGCTTGCGAGAGAGAGCGGCTTTGCCTGCGCCGAGAAGCGGGACAGCCAGGACATCTGCTTTGTGCCGGACGGCGACTATGCCGGATTTCTAAAGCGCTACGCCGGGGCTGCCTTCACCCCCGGGGATTTTGTGACCTCGGACGGAAGGACAGTGGGCAGGCACCGCGGGATAGAGAGATATACCATAGGCCAGCGCAGGGGGATAGGGCTCTCCTTTCCTGAACCGATGTACGTGACGAGACTGGACCCCGCGGGAAACCGCGTCTTTTTGGGGAGGGAGGATGAGCTTTACTCTAAGACAGTGCGGGCCGTCAGGGTAAATTTCGTGGCGGCTGCGGGACTGTCCCGCCCCGAAAAGTTCTTGGCGAAGATCCGCTACAGGCAGAGGGAGCAGCCGGCCTTGGCCTCTCAAATTGGGGAGGACGAGCTACTCATAGAATTTGACGAGCCCCAGCGCGCCGTGACACCCGGGCAGACGGTGGTCCTTTACGACGGCGATACTGTTGTGGCCGGCGGGGAGATAGCCCCGTAAAATCAGGATAAACTTATAAAGGAGCGGAATTTATGCGTATCTTAGTGGTGTCTGACACCCACGGAAGCGAATCCAATCTTCGGCAGGCGATCCTGGCCCAGCCCAGCGCCGAGGCGGTGATACACCTAGGCGACGGGGACGAGGAGATGGAGAGGGAGAGCCGCAACTTCCCGGAAAAGACGTTTTTGTCCGTAAAGGGGAACTGCGACCTTGGGAGCAGCCAGCCCAAGACGGGGGAATTTTGCGCGGACGGCGTGAAGATCTTCTTTACCCACGGGGACCTGTACGGGGTGAAGATGGGGCTGTATTCCATCATCTCAGCGGCAAGGGAGAGGAAGGCGGACGTCCTGCTCTTCGGGCATACGCATATGCCAATGTCCGACTATGAGGACGGGCTGTATATCGTCAACCCCGGCAGCCTGCACGGCTACCACGCGACCTATTCCACTCTGGACATCACCCCGCAGGGGATAGTGCCGAATATAGTAAAACTTGCATACTGATCCCGCCTTTGGCGGTTGACACAGATGGCCTGAGATGGTAGTATAGATTTGCGGCCAAGAGCTTTTGCAAAAGGAGGAAGAGCTTATGACGGAATATGAGAGATGGCGTGCGCAGGAACTGGACGACATCGATCTCACAAAAGAGCTTGAGGAGATCGAGGGCAAAGAGGACGAGATCAACGACCGCTTCTACCGCGACCTGGAGTTCGGCACCGGAGGCCTGAGGGGAGTTATAGGCGCGGGAACGAACAGGATGAACGTCTATACGGTGAGAAAGGCCACGCAGGGGCTTGCCAACTATCTTATCAAGCACGGCGAGGGCAAACCGCTCTCCGTGGCGATTGCCCACGACAGCAGGATTAAGAGCGAGGAGTTTACAAAGCAGTCTGCGGCGGTGCTGGCGGCAAACGGCATAAAAGCCTACGTCTACCCGCAGCTTATGCCGACACCCTCCCTCTCCTACGCCGTGAGGCATTTGGGCTGCGATGCGGGGATCTGCGTCACGGCAAGCCACAACCCGGCCAAGTATAACGGCTACAAGGCATATGGAAGCGACGGCTGCCAGGTCACCGCAGACATGGCCGACGGCATAATGAACGAGATAAACTCTCTGGACATCTTTGGCGACGTGAAAAAGATGGACTTCGAAGAGGGCGTTAAAGAGGGAATTATAGAGTATATCAGAGAAGAGACGGTGGACTCCTTTATAGAGGAGGTCTATAAGGAGAGCCTCATCCCTGACGCGGGGAACCTTAGGGTAGTGTATACCCCCCTAAACGGCACCGGCAAGATGTGCGTCCTCAGAATCCTTGACAAGATAGGCGTGAAGGACGTGACCGTCGTACCGGAGCAGAGCGAGCCCGACGGGAACTTCCCGACCTGCCCCTTCCCGAACCCTGAGATAAGGGAGGCGCTGCAGAAGGGTCTGGAGCTCTGCGAGAAGGTTGAGCCCGACCTGCTGCTTGCCACCGACCCCGACTGCGACCGCGTGGGAATCGCCGTGAACCAGCACGGGGAATATGTCCTGATGACAGGAAACGAAGTGGGCATAATGCTGCTAAACTTCATTGCCCAGGTGAAAAAGGAGCAGGGTAAACTGCCAAAGCACCCCGTGGCGGTGACCACCATAGTCTCCACCGACATGGTTGACCCGATAGCCGAGGACTACGGGATAGAACTGCGGCGCTGCCTGACCGGCTTTAAGTATATCGGCGACATAATAGCAGAGCTGGAGGAGAAAGAGGGAAACGCCGACAGCTATCTCCTAGGGTTTGAGGAGAGCTACGGATATCTCTCCGGAGGATACGTCAGAGACAAGGACGCGGTGGACGGCAGTATGCTGATCTGCGAGATGGCGTCTTACTATAAATCTCAAGGCAAGACTCTCCTAGATGTGATGAACGAGCTCTACGAGAAATACGGCTACTACAAGAATGACCTGATGAACTTCGGCTTTGAGGGCGAGGACGGCATGATCAAGATGAACGGCATCATGGACGGCCTGAGGAAAAATCCCCCGGCGGAGTTTGCGGGATCTAAGGTGGCGGGCATCAGCGACTATCTGCTCTCGGAATCCCACGGGGACAAGGAGGGGAAGATTGACCTGCCCAAGTCCAATGTTCTGGAGTACAGGATGGAGAACGGCTGCAAGGTGATCGTCCGTCCCTCCGGCACGGAGCCAAAGATAAAGATCTATCTCTCCGGCAAGGGTGCCACTAGGGAGGAGAGCCAGAAAACCATTGAGGGAATGAAGGCCGCTGTTCCCGCCCTTTTGGGAATAGCCTAAACCAAACTAAAGAAAAAGAGGGGATCGCCCAAAAAGCGGTCTCCTTTTAAGTGCGCTGAAACTTTCAAAAAACCTGCAGCAGATAGAATTTGAGATACTCCGTCTCTGGCACCCCCAAAAGTACGGGGTGGTCCGCCGCCTGGTGCCTGGCCTCTATAAGGCGCAGGCTGACCCCGGCGTCCCCGGCGGCGTCTAAGAGGGTCTCCCTGAAAATCTCCTCCGTCATGAAGCGGGAGCAGGAGCAGGTGGCGAGGTATCCTCCCCTGGGCAGCGCCTTCATCGCGCGCAGGTTGATCTCCTTATATCCCCTTATGGCGTTCTGCAGGGTCTTTGCCGACTTGGTAAAGGCGGGCGGGTCCAGGATGATATAGTCAAACTCCCCCTTTTTCAGGGTGGGGAGGAGGTCAAAGACATTGGCGCAGAGGTAGCTGACTTTTCCCTCTAGCCCGTTTAAGGCGGCGTTCTCTTTGGCGATTTCAAGCGAGTCCTCGGATATGTCCACGGAGAGCACATGCTTAGCGCCCTGCATTGCGCAGTTTAGGCCGAAGGCCCCGGTGTGGGTGAAGCAGTCAAGCACATTCCTGCCGGGGGCAAGCTTCGCGGCGGCGCGGCGGTTGTCCCGCTGGTCCAGGAAAAAGCCCGTCTTCTGGCCGTTCGCGAAATCCACAAGGAAGCGAAGGCCATTTTCCGTGATCTGGGTCACGGTGCTTGGCGGTTCGCCCAAAAGCGGGAAAAATCCCTTCCCCGGCTCCATCCCCTCAAGCTGTCTTAAACCGCTCTCGTTTCTCTCGTATATTGCCGAAATCCTCTCCCCATCCTCCTCTATCACCCGTGCCAGCATGGGGAAGAGCATGGGCTTTATCCTCTCGATCCCAAGGCAGAGGGTCTCGGTCACGAGAATATCCCCGTACTTGTCCGCGGTCAGCCCGGGGAACTGGTCGGCCTCGCCGAAAATCACCCTGCAGGAGGAGACGCTCTCAAGCACAGTCTTGCGGTAGTTCCAGGCGTATTCCAGCCTGCGGCGGTAGAAATCGGGGGAGAAGTCGTCATTCGCGTTTCTGGAGATTATCCTCACCCTGATTTTGGAGTGGGAGTTGTAGAAGCCTGTGCCAAGATACTTCCCCTTATCGGAGAGGACGTCGCAGAGCTCCCCGTCTGAGATACCCTCCCCCAAACTCTCTATCTCGTTGTCAAAGACCCAGGGGTGGCCGTCCCGCTGCCTATGCGTTCCCCGCGCCGAGATCAAAACGCTTGGGAAGCCCCGCCCCGTCCTCATGTTCTCTCCTCCGTAAGGCGGGAGAGTATATGCCCGGCGATTTTTCCCGCCGCGTCCTGCGGTATGGTATCCCTCTGTTTTTTAAGCATGTCCTCCCTCAGCTCCTCGTCCTCTAAGAGCCGCGCGGCGGCGCTTGCCGCCTCCTTTGGGGTATCTCCGGAGAGGACCAGCCCGCGGGAGGAGAAAAACTCTGCGTTTCGCGTCTCGCAGCCGGGGATCGCTTTCGTATATACTACCGGTATATTCTTAACCGCCGCCTCTGTGCTGGTAAGCCCTCCCGGCTTTGTAAGCAGGACATCGCAGGCGTCCATATAGAGAGGGACATCCGGGGTAAAGGGTACGGCAAAGACCCTCTCCTCCTCCCCAAACCTGCGGCCTAAGTTCGCGAGAAGTTTTTTGTTATTTCCGGTGAGGACAGCTATTCGGCAGTCCAGTTCTTTCAGAAGCTCGGTGGTTAAGGAGGACATGTCCCCATAGCCCATGCTGCCGGTCATGAGGAGCAGGAGATTCCCGTCCTTTGGCAGCGCCAGCCTCTCCCTGGCCTCTTCCTTTGGAACCCTGGAGTTAAAGGCGGCAGAGACGGGCAGACCGTATGAGACCAGTTTTTCCCTCGGTATGCCGTTTCCCGCAAACTCCTCTATCAGATCGCCATGCGGGATAAAAAAGTTTTCCGCCTCCGTCTCCTCCCAGAAGGGAATGCAGGTATAGTCCGTGGCAACGGCAAAGACCGGTAGTTTAAGCCGGTTCTTAAGCATCAGATGGGTAACTGCCTGCGCGGAAAAGATGTGGAGGTTTATCACCGCACTGAAATCATTTTCCCTTATATAATCTCCCAATGCCTCAGAGTAGAGAGTATTCACATAATATACGGGGGATTTCCGCTTTTCAGAGCTGACGACCTCCCCCAGCCGGTAGAGCCCCCCGAAAAAGGATGGCGCGCGCGTGGTTATGCCGGCATAGATCCCGGAAATTCTGCGGGCGATCTTGGCGCTTGCAAAGGTGAGGGCGTCAAGCATCTCGCAGCCTATCCCCCTGCGGGCGAACTCCTCCTTAAGCGCAAGCCCGGCGGAATTGTGCCCCTGCCCGGTACTGCAGGATAGAATCAGTATTTTTGTATCTTTCGTGAGGTCCCCTCCCCTCTCAATAAAAACCGGGGCAAGTATAGCACAAAACCGGATATAATAAAAGACTCATTTTGCGGTTTTAGAGCAATTCTCCATATAAAAGGTGGTTGATATCTCCCCGCGGTTTATGAATACCTCGCGGGAATCCCCGTCGGGAAGAATTGAGACCTCCGCGTCCCCGGGCAGGGAGAGGAGCTCTCTCCTCCCGTCGGTGATCACCAGTCCCCCGCCTTTTCTCGAAACGCAGGGGTCCTCAGTTTTGAGAAGGTCCCATGCCTCGGATACCGGGAAGGTGTGAATTTTCCCGTCTATCAGCTTGACCTCTCTGGGTATGCTCAGCGCGCCGGCGCGCACCGCATCCTCAGGGATTTTTCTCCTCCAGGAGGACATCCATGCGATGATTATCCTGCGGTCCCTATCGTCTATAAAACTCTGCGCGGCGTAGAAGTCGGGACCCCTCTCCGGGTTCTGAAAACTCTCAGGTTTAAAGGTACTGCCGTCAAAATCCCCTATAATAAACTGCGTGAGATTTCCCTCGTCCATGCGGGAGAACATCAGAACCCACTTATCCCCTAGCGGGAAGAAGTCGGGACATTCCGGGACCGGGCCAAAATCGGCGCTCTCGAATATTTTGCCCATGTATTCCCAGCTTATCAGATCCTTTGACCCGTAGAGGAGGACGCAGGCAGTGCCCTCAGCCCCGGCACCGCAGACCATCCGGTATTCATTGCCGTAGGCGAAGATCTTCGGGTCGCGAAAGTTCCTGTTCTCATCGTCTACCGGGCACCGCCTTATCACAGGGTTCTGCGCAAGCTTCCTAAAGCTTACCCCGTCCTCAGAGACCGCCATGGACTGCGTCTGCCCAAGCTCTTTAGAGACCGAGGTATACATCAGATAGAGCTTGCCGTCCTTTTCCAGGGCAGAGCCGGAAAAACACCCGCCGTAGTTTTCATACGGCTCCTCAGGCCTGAGTGCTATCGGCAGGTTTTCCCAGTGGAGAAAGTCCCCGCTTACCGCATGCCCCCAGTGCATCGGCCCCCAGTGCGCGGCATAGGGGTTGTGCTGGTAAAATGCGTGGAGCTTCCCCCTAAAGAAGATAAGCCCGTTGGGGTCGTTCATCCAGCCGCGTTCCGGTTCAAAATGGCAGGAGAGCCTTTTCATCATTCATACCCCAGCTTCTTAAGATTTTCATAGCTTGTCTTTAAGCAGTCGAATGGGCTGCCCTCGCAGGTATCCTGCTCTACCAGGAGGTATTTTACGCCTCCCAGACTCTCGCAGGTATCGAGAATCTTTTTAAAATTCATGTTCCCCTCTCCGACCGGCGCCATCACGGGGTCCCAGCCCTTAACCGCCATGTCCTTCAGATGTATGCAGGGGGTGCGGCCCTTGAGTTTCGTAAGCCACTCGCAGACATCTCCCCCGCCCATCTGGACCCAGTAGGTGTCGAGGGTAAATCCCATGGTATCGGGCGGAAAGTCCTCCATCAGGGTCTCTATGATCAGCTTCCCGCCAAACCTCTCAAACTCTATATTGTGGTTGTGGTACATGAGGAGTTTGCCGGCTTTCGCTATCCTCTCCGCCGCGGGGAGAAAATCCTCCTTAAAATGCGGCAGCCAGTGGGGAGAGCGGTACTTTGGCGGCATCGCGCCTATCCCTATATAGTCGCAGCCGTAGAGTTCGTGCTCTCTTATAACCGCCTCTGTGTCGTTTATAATCCTTAGGGGGTCGGTATGCGTCAGGACTATGGATAGAGAGTATTTGTCGCAAAGGGCCTTGATCCTCTCCGGAGCTATCGCACCTACTGCCGAGAGCTGAACCGTCTTATAGCCCATCTCGGCTACAAGGGAGAGGGAGGTCTCCAAATCCCTCTCGTTTTGCGTATAATCGCGCAGGGTGAAAAGCTGCGCACCAAGCTTCATCATAAATATCCTCCTCACTTCTGTACGTCTATCAGAACCTTCATGGTACTCTCGCGGTTAGCGTCTATGAATTCATACGCCTTAAGATAATCTCTAAACGGGAAGCGGTTAGAGATCAGCGCCCTCAGGCTAACCTTCCCGGCGTTCGCAAGCTCTATGGCCGTCCTATAGTCCTCACTCCTATACATCATGGAGGTGTCAAGGTCCAGTTCGTGGTCGTTTAAGACCGCCAGGTCCACGCTCGCCATCTTCCCGAAGACTGCCACTAAGACCAGCTTGCTCCCCTTTCTCGCACAGCGGATAGCCTGGTTTATGCTTGTGTCGGTCCCCGCACAGTCGAATATTACGTCGCATTTGTCGGGGCCGAAGAACCCAAGCAGGGCCTTGTTAAAGTCCTCCTCAGCCGTGTTCACGGCGCAGTCAGCCCCAAGGGCCTCTGCCTTTTTAAGCCTCAGGTCGCTTATGTCGGTTATCATGACCCTCTCTGCCCCAAGACCTTTCGCCGCCTGCGCGGTGAGGTTACCTATCGGCCCCGCGCCTAAGACGCAGGCCGTCTTGAAGGGCCCGGCACGCCGCACGGCGTGGACAGCAACGGCAAGCGGCTCTATCAGCGCGCCCTCCTCAAAGCTCAACTCCTCCGGGAGGGGTGCGACCTTAGAGGCGTCTACGGAGAAATACTCTGAGGCCATGCCCGTCGTCTGAAAGCCCATGACCCTTAGGTTCTCGCAGAGGTTGTATTTCCCGTGCCGGCAGGGGTAGCAGTTTCCGCAGGTCACCTGCGGCTCCACCGTGACCTTCTGCCCGGGGCAAAGGCCGCTTACCCCCTCCCCGAGTTTTTCCACCACCGCAGAGACCTCATGCCCCTGCGTCACCGGGTAGGAGGTAAAGGGATGCGTCCCGTGGTATACGTGGATATCCGAACCGCAAACCCCTATCTCCATGATCTTGAGAAGCACCTCGCCCCTTCCGGGCTCTGGTACGGGGACCTCCTCAAATACTATTTTCCCCGGCGCCGTCATGACCTGTCTTAGCATAGAATCCCCCTTTCTCAATGCTTTTTTACGTAATGCCTGCCTCTCGGCTCCTCCTCCCTTGCGGGAGGCTCCCCGTAGTAGGGCTCTCTCTCCCTGGGGCGGGGCTCTTCATAGTATGGGTCCTCCTCGGGCTCTGCGTACTTTACCCTCTTCTCCCTGCGCCTGGGCCTTACCTCTATATATTCGTCCATATACTCCTCGTCGCGCCTGGGGTCAATTAAGTCCCTCCGGCGCGGCAGCTCGGACCTTGGCCGGATAAGCCAGCCCGGGAGTTTAAACAGCAGGAATCCCAGAAGTAGGGTCACGAGGATTCCCGGTATGGACCAGAGAAAATCCATCAGCTCCCCGGCGCGGGAAAAGTAGTTTCTCACGGCGCCTAAGATATCCTCAGTCATGACGAGCTGATCATCCTCCGCAGGGAGATTATCCCCCTTCACTATGAAGCCGCCGTTTACCTCCCCGACTATCCTTCTAAGATACAGCCCGTCCTCCCGGTAAAACGCCACGGCGTCACCCGGGGCATAGCTGTCCTGCTCGTAGATCAGCGCAAGGTCGCCGACATTCAGCTCGGGGAGCATATCCTCCTCTTCCACCGGGTAGTAGGAGATTCCCCAGAGCCTCGGGGCCGGGCGGTCCAGAATCTCGCGCTGAAGACAGGCCCAGCTCTCAATCAGAATCAGCACCGCGAAGAGCAGGCCGATGATTCCCCGCAAAAAATGTATGAGATGTTTCACGTGAAACACTCCTTTCCCGTCGTATATATTCCACCACATTTGGAGAAATTTTTCAAGACCTAAATGATGAATAAACTGCGAAACTCGAAAAAAATCACGCTTTTAGGGTGGATTTTTTCCAAAGCCCACATTATAATAGTGGAGAGGGAAGGCGAAGAAAATGTTGAATATTGTCCTCTACAGCAGCAACTCTGCTTTTTTGGGAAAATTTTCGCAAGAGCTGAAATCGGCGCTTGGCGCGTTTAGGGAGGATTGTAGGATCAGGAGGATTCCCCTTGGGCAGGCCAGTTTTCTGGAGAGCCTCGACACAGCCGCTGACGTCTCCATCGTGGATATCACGGACGACCCGGAGGGAGGTCTCGAATTCGCTGAAAATCTCCCCAAAACGCTTGACAGCGAGGTCATGATAGTGGCACCCTCCGCGGAATACGCGATGAGGGCCTACGACGCGGAGGTCTTGGCCTACCTCATAAATCCCCCGGACGCTGAGAGGGCGGCGAGAATAATCATAAGGAGATTTTCCAAAAACCTCTCAAGAAACGGGAGCCAGCTGAGCATCAGGACGGAGAGCGGCATTCAGATAATCCCCGCGAGGAGAATAATCTATCTGGAATATGAGGGCCACAGGGTAATTCTCCACAGCGAGAGAGGGGTCAGGCAGATATCCCGCAGTATGCGCTCATCCTTCTCTGACCTGGCGATAGAGCTCTCCTCCGACGCGAGGTTTGTCCGCACCCACGCCGCCTATATCATAAACATAGAGCATGCGGAGAGGATAGAGCGCACGGCCGTCTTGATGGATAACGGCGACAGGGTCCCGATCTCAAGATCACGGCGCAGGAAAGTTCTGGACAGCTTCGGGCGGTTCTTCCGCCAGGGATCTTAGGGGGAAGGTTCTATGCCCCAGACTCTGGAACTCCCAAAAAAATATAAAAAAGAGCTTAAGGTCTCCTATGCCCTCGGTCCGTTCCCCACTTTCAAGCTCTTAGAAAGCCGGCCAAAACAGGCGCGGGCGGTCTATGTCAGCCAAAAATTCAACGAGAGGGAGAAGCTTGAAAAGCTCTGCGCCGACCTTGCCGTTCCATTATATGAGTCTGAAAAGGCGCTTTCCCGGATCTCTGAAAAGGATGTCTGCTATGCCGCCGGGGAGTTTGAAAAGTACAGCGACCGCCTGGACAGAGATCTTTCGCATATCGCCCTGGTGGACCCTAGGGACATGGGGAACCTTGGAAGTATAGAGAGGACCGCGCTTGCCTTCGGGATAAGGGACCTCGCCATAATAGGAAACGCCGCCGATATCTTTAACCCCAGGGCCGTGAGGGCCTCCATGGGGGCGGTGTTTTCCCTTAGGGTGGAGCTCTTTTCAGATTTTGAGGAATATCTTGGATTTTACGGGACAGCCCGCGAGATCTTCCCCTTTATGCTGCGCGGCGCGGATGTTCTCACGCCGGACAGCTGTCCCCTCTGCCCCAGGTATACCCTCGTCTTTGGGAATGAGGCCTCCGGCCTTCCCGAGAGCTTCGCGCATTACGGCAGAGGCCTCTTTATAGAGCAGACCGCCGACGTTGACAGCCTAAACCTCGCCTCTGCGGTGGCTATCGGGACTTACATTTTCACGCAGAGGAACAAAAACTTACCCCGGTGATTTAAAATCATTTTACAACTCAAACTCTTTTTTAGAAACGGTTGATTTTTCCGCGGAGATACGCTAATATAATATGTGGAAAAGCTATAAAAATCTTAGCTGGGAGGAAAGACATATGAACAACATACCGAAGGTAAAGGCCGGGCTGGTGGCAGTCTCCAGGGACTGTTTTCCTGAGAGCCTGTCAGTGAACCGCAGGAAGGCGCTTGTCTCCGCCTATCAGGAGAAATACGGAGGAGAGGGACTTTACGAGTGCCCCGTCTGCATAGTCGAGAGCGAGATCCACATGGTAAACGCCCTGGAGGATGTAAAATCCGCAGGCTGCAACGCGCTGATAGTCTATCTTGGAAACTTCGGGCCGGAGATCAGCGAGACGCTTTTGGCAAAGCATTTTGACGGGCCCGTCATGTTTATCGCCGCGGCAGAGGAGAGCGGGGACAGCCTGATTGACGGGCGCGGGGACGCGTTCTGCGGGCTGTTAAACGCCAGCTATAATCTGAAGCTGAGAAATGTCAAGGCCTATATCCCTGAAAATCCTGTGGGGGACGCCGGGGACCTCGCCGACAGAATTCACGAGTTTATGCCGATAGCCAGGGCGGTCATCGGGATTAAAAACCTGAAGATAATCAGCTTTGGGCCGCGGCCGCTGAACTTCCTTGCCTGCAACGCTCCCATCAAGCCGCTGTATGACCTCGGCGTGGAGATAGAGGAGAACTCAGAGCTGGACCTCTTCGAGGCGTTTAACAAGCACGCCGGGGATGAGAGAATTCCCGCTGTCGCCGCGGACATGGCAGAGGAGCTTGGGCAGGGGAATAAGAAGCCGGAGATACTCTCGAAACTCGCGCAGTATGAGATCACCCTCTTAGACTGGATAGAGGAGCACAGGGGATACAGGCAGTTTGTGGCTGTCGCCGGCAAGTGCTGGCCCGCGTTTCAGACGCAGTTCGGGTTTGTGCCGTGCTATGTCAATTCCCGCCTGACCGGCCGCGGAATACCCGTCTCCTGCGAGGTGGATATCTACGGCGCCCTAAGCGAGTATATAGGCGCCTGCGTCTCCGGCGATATAGTGACGCTCCTAGATATCAACAATACCGTACCGAAGGATATGTACAAGACGGAGATAGAGGGGAAATTCCCCTACGCTCTCTCTGACACTTTCATGGGCTTCCACTGCGGGAACACCTGCTCTAAAAAGCTCTGCAGCCCAGAGATGAAGTTCCAGCGCATTATGGCGCGGACCCTGCCGGAGGAGGTCACGCAGGGGACGCTTGAGGGGGATATAGTCCCCGGGGACATCACCTTCTACCGCCTGCAAAGCACAGCCGACTGCGAGCTGAGAGCCTATGTGGCAGAGGGAGAGGTTCTGCCCGTCGCCACGCGCTCTTTTGGCGGGGTGGGCGTTTTCGCCATCCACGAGATGGGCAGGTTCTACCGCCACGTCCTGATAGGGAAGAATTATCCCCACCACGGCGCGGTGGCCTTCGGGCATTACGGCAAGGCGCTCTTCGAGGTCTTTAAGCTGCTGGGCGTCGCGGACATCGGCTATAACCAGCCAAAATCCCTGCCCTACCCGTTTGAAAACCCCTTTTCAAATTGAGAGGATTTGAGGTATGGAGAGGAAAGCTGAGGGAAAGTTTTATCTCGTAGAAAACCCCGGGGGCCCCTCCCTTGGGATTTCCGCGGATTCCGGGGTGAAGATCTTAGAGGTTAGCGGCAAGTTTTTTAAGGATTTGGCAAGGACGGGAGAGCTGCTCCCGTATGAGGACTGGCGCCTCCCCGCACGGGAGAGGGCGAAGGACCTGGCGTCCCGCCTCTCGGTGGAGCAGATAGCCGGGCTTATGCTGTACTCTCCCCACCAGATGGTGCCTGCACTGCCCTACGGCCCCTTTCCGGGGACCTATGGGGGCGGGAAAACACGGGAGGAGAGCGGGAAAATGCCCTGGGACCTCACCGACCAGCAGGAAAAGCTTCTGGGGCAGGACAATATCCGGCATATTCTCGTGACGAAAGTTGAGGACGCCTCCACCGCGGCCAGGTGGAACAATGAACTTCAGGCCAGGGCAGAGAGCCTGCCCTTCGGCATACCCGTGAACATCAGCAGCGACCCGCGCCACGGCGCGGCTGATTCCGGTGCGGAGTACAAGATGGGCGCCGGGAGCGACGTCTCAAAATGGCCTGAGGGCATGGGGATGGCCGCGACTTTTTCGCCGGAGCTCTGCAAAGAATTTGCTGAGATTGCCTCCAAGGAGTACAGGGCGCTTGGGATAGGCACGGCGCTCTCCCCGCAGATAGACCTGGCCACGGAACCGCGCTGGATGCGCTGGGGCGATACCTTTGGGGAGCATGCCGGCCTTGCCGCTGACATGGCAAGGGCATATTGCGACGGCATGCAGACCACGGAGGGTACCGGCTGGGGTAAGGACAGCGTAAACGCCATGGCGAAGCACTGGCCCGGCGGCGCCACCTGCGAGGGCGGCAGAGACGCGCATTACGCATGGGGCAAGTACGCCGTATATCCCGGAAATAACTTTGAGGAACATCAGAAGCCGTTTACAGAGGGCGCCTTCAAGCTGGAAGGGCCGACGGAAAAGGCCTCTGCGGTGATGCCGTATTATTCCGTATCCTTTGGACAGGACAGGGCAGATGGCAAGAACGTGGGGAACTCCTACAGCAGATATATGATCCACGACCTGCTAAGAGGAAAGTACGGCTATGAAGGCGTGGTCTGCACAGACTGGGGAATAACCGGAGACCACGGAGAGGGAGTGGAGGGCTTTAACAGCCGCTGCTGGGGAGTTGAGGAACTCTCAGAGGCTGAGAGGCATCTGCTCATAATAGAAAACGGCGTGGACCAGTTTGGCGGGAACTCTGACATAAAACCTGTGCTTGAGGCCTATAGGCTTGGCTGCGAGAGACATGGCGAGAAGGCCATGAGGGAGCGGTTCGAGGAGTCCGCCGTGAGATTGTTGGTCAATATCTTCCGCCTTGGCCTCTTTGAAAACCCGTATCTTGACCCAGAGGAGAGCGCGGCGATTGTCGGAAACGAGGAGTTCTGCAGGGCCGGGTACGATGCCCAGCTTAAGTCCATAGTCCTGCTGAAAAACAGAGGAAATGTCCTGCCCTTAAAGCCGGGGACCAAAGTTTACGTCCCAAAAAGACATATAGATGAGACTCCTGCGTTTTTCAGAACGATGGACCCCGCCAGGGACTTTGACCCGGTGCCGAGAGATCTGCTTGAAAAATATTTTACGGTTGTGGATACCCCAGAAGAGGCGGATGCCGGGCTGGTGTTTATAGAGACGCCGATAAATAACCCGTATTCCGTGGAGGACCTAAGGGCCGGCGGAAACGGCTATCTCCCCGTCAGCCTGCAGTACAGGCCGTATACGGCGAAAAATGCGAGAGAGCATAGCATTGCCGGCGGCGACCCGTATGAGGATTTTACGGACAGAAGCTACAGGGGAAAGACCGTAAGGACGGCGAACGAGCGCGACCTCGACAATATTCTCGACACGAAGAGGCGCATGGGCGAAAAGCCGGTTATCGTGGTTATGGCCCTCAGCAAGCCCACCGTACCCGCAGAGTTCGAGAGGGAGGCATCGGGGATAATAGCCCATTTCGGCGTGCAGAGCCAGGCGGTGCTGGATATCCTCGCGGGGAAGGCGGAACCCAGCGGACTGCTGCCCTGCCAGCTTCCAAAGGATATGGAGACAGTTGAGGCCCAGTTTGAGGACGTGCCGTTTGACATGGAACCATATACCGACGAGTGCGGCAATACCTATGATTTCGGTTTCGGCCTAAGCTTTGGCGGAGTTATCGGCGACGAGAGGACAAAGCGCTATACAAAATGAGGGCAAACTGAAAGCAAATAACTAAAGGCAAAATCGGGAAGGCCGGGGGACCGGCCTCCCTGTGATTTTATTTTTTATTTTTAGCCCACCCTTGCGAAAGATGCGATCGCATTCTACAGTATCTCAAACCTCTCCTCATCCTTGGGACGGATTATGAAATACGCGGCCCACTCTATGTCGCCGTGAACCTCCCCAAAGTGCAGGGAGGAGATGACGCTGTGAAGTTTGGGGTCGCTCTCAGAGAGTTCATCCTCCGCGCCGACTATCAGAGAGATTGCTGCAGAGGAATTTGAGGAACCCCCTATCTCCCTCGGAGAGTCACCCGGCCCGCAGTCGAGAATTATAATCTCGTCACCCCCGTCGGGACTTAGAGTATAGGTCATGGCCACGCCGTGGGTCGGGTAGGTCCAGTTCCCGCCGTTATATTTTGCCTCCGGTAAGGTACGATTTTCCAGTTTCCGTACGGTGAGGACATACTTCTCCCCGCTTAGGGGATTTGCCAAGCTGAAACTTTCCCCTGCGCAGTGCGCCGTAAAATGCCCTCCGGGGACTCGGTACGGCTGCCTTTTCATGGTAAGGGAGAGCTTTTTTATCTCTGCCGGCCGCCTTCCCTTCCATGAAAAAGATCTTCGGGAGATCACCCAGCCGCAATCTTTGCAGAGGCCGTAATGCTCCGCTTCCTGCTCTCCCGCGGTCTTCTCCCCCTCTTCAAAACACGGGTTATAGCAGACGTCGGACCCGCGAGAGGGGGAGAGGATTTTCCCGTTTACCTCTAGCCTTGGGGAAAATTCAAAGACGAGGGGGTTTTCAAGCTCCATCAGCATTTCCTGCTCTTTGGAATAATCTGTGTAGGCTTCCCCGCTTGCGGAGAGGTTCCACTTCGCGGCAAACGCCCGAATCTCTTCCGCCTCAACCCTCATGCAGAGGTCCAGCACTATTCCCTTCGCGCAGGAGTACGCCGCCGGAATGACCCAGCGGCGTCCCGCCCAGACCACCTCTTTGCCGAGGACTATCTCACGGCCGGGACGCTCTCTTC
This sequence comes from uncultured Acutalibacter sp., assembly GCA_964602365.1. Taxonomy (GTDB): domain Bacteria; phylum Bacillota; class Clostridia; order Oscillospirales; family Acutalibacteraceae; genus Acutalibacter. Next base: position 58,966 of record CAZRQD010000002.1, read on the forward strand.
CGCTGTGGGCCGAAAAACTACCCTCAAAATAGACCTTCCACTCCTGCGGAACTTCCTCTGATGCCGGGATTAAAACCTCGCTGTCATACTTTATCCTGCCGTAGTCAAAAGAGGATTGGAGAGCTTTTATATACTCCCAGGGGTTTTCCATAGGGGTTAGGCTAAACTTAGAAGAGATCTCGGCCAAAACTTCTTTCTGTTCCTCAGAAGGCGGATTCTCAGACAGGAAGGTCTCGAATTGGGGTTTATCCCACATCCACGCCTGCTCCAATGCGGCAGAATCCCCGCACGCTACGAGTAGCCGCAGAAAGTCCGCAAAATCCTTCGCCAAAGGGCGGACAAACTCAGGAGAATTCATTGGGCTTACAGAGAAAACCATTCCCCCAAAGCCGCGGATAAAGCAGAAATGGATTCCGTCCACACCGGCCCAGCCGAAGACGGAAGCCCCCTTAGGCGTGCAAAAATACGGCTCGTTTTCCCCAGCACGCCCGACCCCCAAAGGTCCTAGATCTATACCGGAGCGCAGAAATTTTTCAAATGTCTTGTCCATGATACCGGCCCTCCAAAGATATTTTACTGAAAAGCGGCAAGTTTTTCTATTAACTACAGGGAGATAGAGATGTAGCTGATTGCGGAAAAGCATGTAGTCAATTGCGGAAATCAATGTAGTCAATTACGGAAATCGATGTAGTCAATTA
>CAZRQD010000002.1:59763-64313 GCA_964602365.1 uncultured Acutalibacter sp.
GAAATCGATGTAGTCAATTAAAAGATTAGGGCCCAAAAAGAAAGAACCCGGCTGCCGCGGGGATCTTTCTCTATAATGATTATTTCTTCTCCTCTTTCTGGGCGTCCTTAGAGGTCTTCTCCTTTATGAACTTGATGAAGTCGTTCCACTCCCCGACGGAGAAGCCGTGGCGGTCCACCAGGTAGGCATTGTCTGTCCCGTAATAGAGGTAGGCGTAATGGCCGAAAGTATTGACGGAAACTATGCGGAAGTACGGGTACATCGTGGCGGGCTGCGTTCCAGAGACGCGGAAGGCGTTCTCATAGAATGAGTACTGTGCGACGTGGGTAGTGCTGCCTATCAGGAGTTTCTGCTGGATTCTCTCCACCCTTCTGGGCATGCTTATGACGCGGTAGAGGAAGAATCCTGTGGCGGCGACGGCGAGGAGCTTGAAGAACCAGTCCATATCGAAGACGAAGACGGCTATGATGATGGCAACGCATACGGCGGTACCGATAAAGACCGAGACGAACTGCTTTAAGAAGGAGTGGAAGATGCTGAAAGAGCGGATCGCTTCCCTCGTACATTCTGTGGCGTTGGCGAACTTCAGCTCTCCGGCGTCCCAGTCCTTGCCGTGGTGCTGCTTCTCATACTCGCTTAAGCGGGCGTTCATTACGGCGCGGCGCTTCTTGTCTATTCTGGAGCGGATCGGCAGGTAGATTATCGGCACGACCACGACCAGAACTAGGAAAGCGCAGACTATCAGGATGGGAATATACTGTCGGGGCTCCAGCGGGGGCGGGGCATTTTGGGCCTCTACCTCCTCAGGGGTCATCACCTTGGTGATCTTTATGGAGTTCACTAGGGACGCCAGAGCCTCGACCAGAGGTTCCGGGAGGTCGGCGTCGGAGGAGTGGATATCGAAATTCAGGGTATGGCCGTTAAAGATCGTCCCGTAGATGATCTCGTGGGCCTCGCCGTACTGTTCAAGATTGCCGTCCGTGCGCAGGTAGTAAAACGGCTGGCCCCCTACGTCAATATACTTTCTCTCTATCTCTATCCCCTCCATGTCAGTGGTGATCAGCTGCTCCAGAAAAGAGGCCTTGTCCTCCTCTGACATATCCTTGAGGTTGAAGACGCTCATCGTCGTATCGTTAGAGCGGGACATGACCTTGATATTCATCGCCCCGTCCTCAGAGTAGAGGTCGGAAATCACCCCGTGCTCCTCATTATCCTGAACCTCTGTCGCGCTGTCAGTCACGCCGACAATGCCCCAGAGAACGTCCCCGGAATCCACGCCAGCCATGTCGTGCGCAATGATGTCGGGTATCTCAAAGGTGAAGTCGTCCCCCGTAAAAATTCTCGGAGAATCCTCCGCACCGGGGGCGGCCTCGGCAAACGCCCCCAAAGACGCAAAAATCATCAGAAGGGCAGAGAGCGCAAGCGTCAAAACACGTTTCAAAAGTATCATCCCTTTCCCGTTTTAGGAACAGACCGTATGCCCACATTATATCATAAACGCATGAATATTTGAAGTGTTTGGTCTAAAAAAACAAAAAAGATTGACGGGAGGGCATATTTCCGCTAAAATAGAGGGGAGGAAAATTCTCCCAAGAGAGGATGATTATATGGTCACCGCCGTAATAACAGGCGGCTCTGGCGGGTTGGGGAGAGAGTATATCCCCGCGATAATGGAGCAGTACCCCACGGTGGACGCTTTCTGGCTGATTGGCAGGAACCGCGAGGCCTTAAGCCAAGTGGCGCAGGAATATCCGGACAAGCAGGTCATCACGATCTCTCTGGACCTCTCCCTAAGCGAGAGCATTGAGACATTCGACAGAATCTTGAAAAAGGAGAACCCCGAGATCAAGGTTCTGGTAAATAACGCCGGCTACGGCAAGGTGGCGGATTTCTTCTCTTCAGATCTCTCCAGCCAGCTTGGCATGGTGGATCTCAACTGCCGCGCCGTCACGGCCGTCACAAGGCTTTGCCTGCCGTATATGCTGGATAACTCCATAATTCTGAACATAGCCTCTGTCGCGGCGTTCGCACCCACGCCGAGGATGAGCGTCTATGCAGCCACAAAGAGTTTCATCCTCTCGCTCTCAAAATCCCTGCACGATGAGCTGATGCCCAGGGGGATAAGGGTGACGGCGGTCTGCCCGGGCCCGATGGATACAAACTTTTGGGATGTGGCCGGCGCGCCCGAGGGACATTCCCGCCTGATAGACAGACTGCCGAAGGTCCCGCCGCAGGAGATAGCCGCAGGCTCTGTCAAGGCCGCCAAGCGCGGAAAGATGGTCTATACTAAGGGATTTACCTATAAGCTGTTCCAGATTATCTCGAAAATCCTGCCGCACAGCTTTATTGTGCAGTTTACAGAGGTGTAAGACTATGGACGACGCCTTTTCAGGCGGGGTGGAGCCCGGAGGGCTGAGGTCGCAAAACGACATAAGGGTTCTGCTCTGCTTTCTGCTTCTTAAGGCGGGGGACTCCTTTCTGGGGGAGGAACTTCTTGAGATAGTGGCGAGGCAGGGGCTTGCAAATTATTTCGAGGCGGGGGACGCCCTCTCCTCCCTGATAAAGCAGGGCAATATCAAGAAAAACAGAGACGGGGTTCTCTCCTTAACCCCCAGGGGGAGGGAGATAGCCGAGACGCTTATGGGGGACCTCCCGCTCTCTGTGAGGGAGAAGGCATTGGACTCTGCCCTCCTGCTCTTGGGGAAAAAGAGGCGTCTAAGCGGCACCAGTACCGAGATAGAGGAGAGCAAGGACGGCTTTTCGGTCATCTGCCGTGTGGGGGACGGGAGCAGGGAACTGCTCTCTGTCAGACTTTATGCGCCGGACCTCATCTCTGCCAGAAGAATAGAGGAGAATTTTAAAGAACATCCCGGAGAGGTGTACCGCGCCCTGCTCTCTGCCCTGACGGGAGAGGAGAGCTTTCTAAAAAATGACGATGGAGGGGAAGGCTCAAAATGAGGTTTAAGAGGGATTTCCTGCTTGGCGCTGCTACCGCGGCGCACCAGGTGGAGGGAAACAACAAAAACAGCGACTGCTGGGCCCAGGAGCAGATGCCGCATTCCAGCTATACAGAGCCGAGTTTACTTGCCTGCGACCACTATAACCGCTATGAGGAGGACATTGAACTCATGGCGAAAGCGGGCTTAAATGCCTTCCGCTTCACTATAGAGTGGGCGAGAATAGAGCCGGAGGAGGGCAAGTTTGACGAGGTAGAGACCGAGCACTACCGCAGGGTGATAGCCTGTTTAAGGGAGCACGGCATAGAGCCCGTGGTCACGCTACACCACTTCTCCAGCCCCGTATGGCTGATAAAAAAGGGCGGCTGGGAGGCCGAGAGCACGGTCCAGTATTTCAGACGGTATGCGGAGTACGCGGCGAAAAACCTTTTACAGGGAGTAAAATACGTCTGTACGATAAACGAGGCCAACATGGGGATTCAGATAGCCTCTATCTCTGAGAGATACATGAAGATCATGCGGGAGGCAGGGGCAAAGGCCTCCATGGAGGGCAGCGTGCAGGTCGGGATGAATTTTGACAGCATGATGGAGAGCATGAGGTATTCCGCAGAGGAGAACGCCAAAGTTTTCGGCACACCGCAGCCGCAGATCTTCGTATCCTCAAGGACGAAGGAGGGCGATATCCTCATCATGCGTGCGCATATGGCGGCAAAAGAGGCGATAAAAGCCGTCTGTCCCGAGGCAAAAGTGGGGCTTACACTCTCACTTCATGATCTGCAATGTACACCCGGTGGGGAGAAATACGTAAAACAGGCCTGGGATGAGGAGTTTACGCACTATCTTCCGTATATTGGGGACGACGATTTTCTGGGTGTGCAGAACTATACCCGCACCGTCTACGGCAAGGACGGGGAGCTGCCTGTACCAGACGGTGCCGAGGTCACGCAGATGGATTACGAGTATTATCCGGAGGGGCTAGAGCACGTCCTCAGAAAGGTGAATGAGGATTTTAGGGGAGAGCTTCTGGTCACGGAGAACGGAATAGCGACGGATAAGGACGAGAGAAGGGCGGCCTTTATTGACACCGCTACCAAGGGTGTCGCCGCATGCATAGCCGACGGCCTGCCGGTAAAGGGATACCTGCACTGGAGTTTGCTTGACAATTTCGAGTGGCAGAAGGGTTTTGCCATGACCTTTGGACTTGTGGCGGTGGACAGAGAGAACGGCTATGAGAGGAGGCCAAAGGATAGCCTCGCATTCCTTGGCAGCCTTATAGAGAGATGATCAGACTTTTCTGAAACGGTCGATTTTTCCGGTTGACAGGGAGCTCTTTCCCTGCTATAATAGCTACGCCGCCGGAAAGGGCGGCTGGCATGACCCATTAGCTCAGTAGGCAGAGCACCTGACTTTTAATCAGGGTGTCCGGGGTTCAAATCCCCGATGGGTCACCAAAGGGCGGCAGGCATTTTCGGCTTGCCGTCTCTTTATTGCGTAAATTCACTATGCGACCACAGTTTGACTTTTAAGCCCTCCGCTGGTATACTGGGGAAAATTTAAGTTTGGGGCGGAGATTTTGAAAAAACTTACTGTGAC
>CAZRQD010000003.1:0-62285 GCA_964602365.1 uncultured Acutalibacter sp.
AAAAACCTCCGACAGGCAACTGCGCCCGCCGGAGGCCGTGGGGTTTAAATTTCGGTATTAAGTCTCAAAACTTTACAGGGTTTAAAAAGGGTTGCCCGCCCCGGTGGACTGTTCTGGGAGCCCGTTCCGCGCCCAGACATAGCTGTTGTCTTCCAAAAGCTTTTTGCCTTCGGCGGACAAAAGCCAGTCGCGCACCTGGCGGATGGGGCTGTCCTCCGGGGTGTCGGCGCGTATGGCAAGATAAAAGTCGTTGGTCAAAGGGTAGGATTTGTCGGCGATGGTTTCCCCGCTTGGGGCGACGCCGTCAACCTTAAGCAATTTTAAATCGGGGTTAGAGTACATCAAATCGGCGTAATAGTAGACCGAATACCCCAAAGCGCCGCCGGACCCGTCATAGCTTGCAACCTGGTCGATAAGCCCGCCCATAGTCGGCACGACGTCGGTCAAAGGCTCCATGGGAGTCAGGCCGTCGGTCATTAAAAGTTTGAGAAAAAGGGTCTGGCTGCCGCTCTCGCTGTTGCGCTGAAATGGCTGGATGGGGCCGGAGCCCGAACCCAACTCGCCCCAATCGGTAATCTCTCCGGTATATACTTTTTGCAGCTGCTCCACCGTAAGACTGTCGACAGGGTTATGGCTGTTTACCAGAAAGACCAGCGCGTCGCGGCCTATGGGGTCGATCTCCATCTCCTCAAGCTCGGCGGAATATTCCGTTTTAATTTCCTCCGGGGGTTCGTAGGCTATAAGCAGGTCCACCCCGTCCCCTGAAAGAAAGTAACGCCAGACGCTGCCGGTGCCTCCGCCGTCGGGGTCCACCAAAGTTTCGGCCTCCTCTATGGGAATCGACAAAAGCCTGGAGTAAAGCGCGGCGATAAGGGGCTGGTTGGCGGTGGAGCCTGCTATGACGGGGTAGTTTTCCCGCGTTACGCCTTGGGCTATTGGCTCACCCGCTGTGCTTTGCTGTTCACTTTGCGGGGTAGTGCCGCCGGAAACTGAATTTTCGCTTTCATCGCCTCCAGAGCCGCAGCCAAATAGAAATAGCATGGCAAAGGCGGTGATAAGAACCGCAATCTTTTTAAACATAAATTTTCCTCCCCATATAGTTACATTTTTTCAACACGATTTAAAGTCGCATCAGTCGTCGGCGGAGATATCGGAAAAAACAGAATAGCGGCTTATCCACTGCCCGGAAAGATCCATAACGCCCACGCTGAATCCGCGCACACAGCAGATTTTATCGCCGTTTTCGGTGTTCACGGCATTGAGCCCGCCGATCAAGACGTTGCCCTCAAGGTCTAAGATATCTATAAGGTAGGAGGTGAACTTGCCGTAGTTTGCCGGGCGGTAGCCGATATAATAGTCGTAATACTCGATTTCGCCGTAGTCGGAATAGTTGCCGGCGCGGTAGATGGTTTCGTATTTTCCCTCGGGGATTATGGGGTTTAAATCGGCATCGTAAACGCTGCTGCCGCCGACAATGGAGTTGTTTTCGTAGGTCGAATACGGGGCGGTGAGAATTATAAGGCCCTTCTCGAGGCCTACCATGGTATCCTCGGGAACCTCTTTCCGCCAGATCTCTTTGCCGTCGCGTCCCAGTTTTGTCAGGTACCCCTCACCCTGCAGCAAAAAGTAGGGAGACTTGCCCTCCTGACTGTCATATATGGCGGTGACATTTTCGTACTCCGAAGACAGTGGGTTATGGTCTTTGTCGTAAAGCCTGGCGGGGCCGGGCGAACCAAACGTGGATGCCTGCATAAAGCATTCGCCGTCAAAATATACGCTTAAGCCATCGTTCGGGTCGCCGTAAGTGGTAAAAAGCGCAGTATTGGGGTCGTCGAAGGACGAAATCTCGATGCTGCTCCCGTCAGAGTGGTAAAAATACCCGCGGGGAAAAGAATTACACGTGCCGATGTAGTTGTCGGAGATAAGGATGTTGAGATTTTCATCCATCAAGTATGTTGTTTCGCCGCTCCAACCCAAAAATAACCCGTCCTCCACCACCTGGCTAAAAGAGAGAACTGCTGGCGCGGGAAATCCCGCTATTACGTTTCCGTCGGCGTCGATGGTGCCTAAAATGTCGTATTCAGGCGAGAGAACCACAAATTTTCCGTCCCCCAGCTCGCAAAGAGAGCCCACATCGCTTAAGACCACGGTGTCGCTTTTGGGGTCCCACAGAGAGAAGACGCCGTAGGCAGAATCGTCCGCGGGGTCTGTGAGCCCCTGCATTTTTAAAAGAAGTTTTCCTGTCCCTTGGGAGTAGTAGACATTGTCCCAATCGTATAAAACGTTTCCGGAGCCGTCGTAGAGGGCCGACATCTGCCTTGAGACGCCGGTGCCGTCGGAGTAGCTGCCGGATACCGGCTGCCAGAAGCTGCGGCTGATGTAGAGAGGCTCGCCGGTTTCGCCGTCACAGTAGTGGTTGGTTTCGTACTTTTGGGCGGGAATCATAAGGCCGTCGGCGTCAAAGGCAAAAAAAGTGTCGTTAGTGCTTACGAAGTATTCGCTTTTGGCAAACTCGTCCGCCATGGGCATTCCCTCGCCGGAAAGCTGTTCCCCGGTTTTAGATTCACCAACCGGCGTGCTTTTCCCCGACGGGACGCCGGACGCTCCATTTTCTCCGGAAGAGCATGCCGAAAGCACGACCATAGCCGCCGCAAGCGCCAGTAATCGCCTGTGTTTCATGAGTCTTTTTCCCCTCCTCCTCCCGCTTATTATATGGAATTTTCAACCATCTGTCAAGCCGCCGGGTTCTACCGGTTATCCTCCCCGTTTACTCGGGCTCTGCAAGGGCGGCTTTTGCAAGCGCATCCGCCCGCTCGTTTAGCGGATCTCCCGAATGCGCCTGAACCTTCACAAACCTCAGCGTCATTTTCTTTCGGGCATTCTCGCAGAAATCAGCGTAGGCCTTTGTCCCGGGAAGATTGGCCTTCCAGCTTCCCATAGCCCAGCGGGCAACCCCCTCGTAGTCATGGTGAATCTCCGCAATTGGGACGCCTTCCTTTAGGCACCACCTTATGGTCAAAACAGAGGCCATTATCTCCCCCGCCACATTTCTCATCTTGCCCAACTCCTGCCTGTCGCCGTACCTTTTTGAAAATTCTCTCTTCTCCCCGCGGTAGAAGATCACCCCGCCGGAGGAAAAGTCTCCAGATTTTTCGTCGTAGCTGCCGTCCACAAAAGCAAAGCAGGTATCTCCGCTCTCCAAGCTCTTTTTTAACCAGACCTCCTCCCCTGTAGGATCATCACCGTTTAGGTATGCCTTTGCAAGCTCCAGAGTGGGAAAACTCTTAAATTCAGCATTTGACACGCCGTTTACCAGCTCTCTGCACTCTTCCCAACTGTTAAAGATACCACTCTTTCCATCTTTACCGTACCGTACGGCGTAAAACTTTGACTTTTTTATCTTTCATGACCTCCACGCTTGAATTTTTTCTGTGTAAATCTAAACAAAGCTGTTTTTAGAAAATTTATGCTTGACTAACGCCCTCCCGGCGTGATATAATAAAGACAGAAGATGCGGGTGTAGTTCAGTGGCAGAACCCCAGCCTTCCAAGCTGGTCGTGTGGGTTCGATTCCCATCACCCGCTCCAAGCTTTGGCCCCTGTACTTTCCGGGACGGTGTTCCGTCCTGCGGGGGCCGCGGTTTAAAAATTCGTGCCGAAAAGCCGAACCAAATAGGCGCCAATAGCTCAGCTGGATAGAGCAACTGCCTTCTAAGCAGTAGGCCAGGGGTTCGAGTCCCTTTTGGCGCGCCAATATGGTGGATATAGCTTAGTTGGCTAAAGCGCCAGATTGTGGCTCTGGAGATCGTGGGTTCGAGTCCCACTACCCACCCCAGCATTGACACGGAGTTAGGGCTTGCTTAATTCCGTGTTTAGATTTTGGGCTGTAGCCAAGCGGTAAGGCAACGGACTTTGACTCCGTCATTCGTGGGTCCGAATCCCGCCAGCCCAGCCAAACACCCGGCGGATTTTGTCTGCCAAGAAAGTTAAAAGATAGCCCCGCAGTTGATTCCGCTGCGGGGCTGTTTTTCTCATAGAGCAGCTATCTGGATTTCCCCTTCATATACCGAGAGCGAGATGCCGTGAACATCGCTCTCCCCCTTGGTGACCAGAAGAGTAGTTATCCTGTCCTCCACCCTGCGGCGAATGGCGTTTCTCAGGTCTCTAGCGCCGCTCTGCCCGTTTAGGGCACTCTTGGCGAGTAAGGCGCAGACCTCATCATCAAACGTGAGGGTGATGCCCTTCTCCTTGAGGGCGGTGACATATTCCCCTAGCATCAGGGCGGCTATCTTGCGGTAGTCCTCCTCGTCCAGCGGCCTGAAGGTCACGATCTCATCCACCCGGCTTAGAAACTCTGGTCTGAGGAATTCTCTCAAGGCCTTCTCAGATTTCTCTTTAGATATATCCTCCGCCGTCTTGTTAAATCCTAGGGAGCCCTCTCTTCTATCAGAGCCTGCGTTAGAGGTCATGACTATCACTGTATTCTCAAAATTGACGCTCCTCCCGTGGGCGTCGGTGATCCTCCCCTCATCCAGAATCTGCAGGAGAATATTCATCACATCGGGGTGGGCCTTTTCGATCTCGTCAAAGAGCAAGACAGAATATGGTCTTCTGCGGACTTTTTCAGTAAGCTGGCCGGCCTCATCATAACCTATATATCCGGGAGGCGAGCCTATTATCTTCGAGACGGAATGTTTCTCCATGAACTCTGACATGTCAAGCCGGATAAGAGTATCGGGGGTGTCAAACAGCTCTTCTGAGAGGACCCTGACCAGCTCTGTCTTCCCGGTACCGGTAGGCCCCACAAAGATAAATGACGCCGGTCTCCTGCGCGGGCTGATCTGTACGCGGCTCCTTCTCACCGCGGCGGCTACCGCGCTTATGGCCTCATCCTGACCTATAATTCTCTTTGAGAGGGCCTCCTCAAGATTCTTGAGTTTCTCGCCCTCGCTCTCCGCTACCCTTGCGGCGGGAATTCCTGTCCAGAGCTCGATGACCTTGGCTATGTCCTGTTCCGTGACCTCAGAGAATATTCCCTCCTCCTTTAGGCGGTTTAGCCCTTCCTCTAATGTGGCTATACGGTAGTGGGTCTTCGCCAGCTCCTCATAGTCCACGTTCCCGTTTGCGGGATTGCTTAGACCCTGCTCCCGCACACGCTCCTTTTTAAGGGTGATCTCCTTGGCGTCATACTCCTCCAGTCTCGTGTTTCGCAGTGCGGCGCAGGTACAGGACTCATCCAATAGGTCGATAGCCTTGTCAGGAAGATATCTGTCGCTGATATATCTCTCTGAGAGGACGGCCATGCGGTGGGCCATATCGTCCGAGACTGTGACCCTGTGGTAGTCCTCGTAGTACTTTTTAATGCCAACAAGGATCTTCGCAGTCTCCTCTATTGAGGGCTCTGAAACCGTAACCGGCTGGAACCTTCTCTCTAAAGCGGCGTCCTTTTCTATATATTTGCGGTATTCATTAAAGGTAGTAGCTCCTATCACCTGAATCTCCCCGCGGGAGAGTGCGGGTTTTAACAGGTTCGCGGCATTCATACTGCCTTCGGCGTCACCCGCGCCGACCAAGTTATGGACCTCGTCTATGAAGAGAATGACGTTTCCGTCCGCCTTTACCTCATCAACCAAGCCCTTGATCCTGCCCTCAAACTGGCCCCTGAACTGAGTTCCGGCTATTAAAGAGGTCATGTCCAGAAGCTGGATTTCCTTGTCTTTCAGTCTGGCGGGGACCTGCCCCCTTGCTATTCTCAAAGCCAAGCCCTCAGCTACGGCAGTCTTGCCAACGCCTGGCTCTCCTATAAGGCAGGGATTATTTTTAGTCCTGCGGGAGAGAATCTGTACGACCCTCTCTATCTCCTTCTCCCTCCCGACAATATTGTCAAGCTCTCCCCTTCTTGCCTTCTCGGTTAGGTCAGTGCAGCAGCTCTGGATATTTTTTCTCTTCTTTTTGTGATAGCTCTGCCTATCCTGAACATCCGCGCCTCCAGTGGAATTCTCCCCGGGAGAGCCGCCCAGCATCTGGTTCGTGGGAGGGAATACGGCCTGTCCCCCCGGCGAAAAGAGCTCGTCACCGTTCGCTCCGTTCTCCTCCATGGAATTCATCAGCTCTGCAAGCTGGTCAGAGGAGGCCTTCAAATCCTCATCGCTGATACCCATCTTGTCAATCAGATCCGTCACGGGCTTTATGCCCAGTTCTTTAGCGCACATAATGCAGAGGCCCTTTGGCTGGCTTCCATCCGCCGCATTTGAAACGAAAACGACCGCCGGTCTCTTGTGGCACCTCGAACACATCATCATTTTACACATTCCTCCCTATGATTAAGTTTTCTCTATAGTATTCTCCTCATTCGTCTTAGGAGAGTCCGCTGCGGGCAAATGCATCTCTGCGGGCAGATCCAGTCTGTACTCTTCACTGTCCGAATGCAATATTTCAAGGAAAATCTGGAAATATCTCACCGCCGAATAGATCATCATAAGCGCTGTGAGCGCAAGCATAATATATGCCGGTATACGGATTTTCTCCCACGGCAGACCGAAAAACGCATCCATCACGAGTATAACGCTTACCGTGACGTAAAACATGGCAGTGCCGACCTTGCCGTACCACTGAGCTGGACATGGTTTGCGCTTCTTTTTTATGAGTATCATCCCGCAGATAAGCATCATAACCTCTTTAATTATGAACAGCGAGAGGACTGCGGCTATAGGTGGATATCTCAGCGCCAGGCAAAGAGCCACCACGCCCTGCGTGAGTTTGTCGGCAACGGGGTCCAGCAGTTTTCCCAGCTCGGTAATCTGGTCAAAGCGTCTCGCGATATAGCCGTCAAGCAAGTCCGTGAGACCTGAAAGCCCGACCAGTATCACCGCCAGCGCCAAATGTCCCTTTACAAATGCCCACGCTACAAATGGCACAATAATTATTCTCAGCGCGGAAAGAGCGTTTGGAACAGTGAGGACCTTATTTTGAGATTTTTTTGCACCTGCCATGAAAACCACTCCCCTTATACCCAAATTATTTGAACAGAGATCCCAAAGGGTCCCATTTATATATAAGACCAGCCAGTCGTGTTTCGGAAAGCAGAGTTTCAAAATCGAGCTGCATCTCGTCAGTAAGCATAGGGACAAAGACCTTAAGCGCCGCGACCGCAATGCAGAGGAAAAATACCGCTGACAACAGACCAAAGAGCCCGCCCAATATCTTGTTAAGCTGGCTTAGACCCGGAATCTGAAATGCCGCGCTTACTACATCTCCTATCAGCCGCACCAGGAACATACATATCGTGAAGACGAAGATCACACAAAGCACTCTCAAGAAATCAACGAATACCGGAGAGAGCGCATCAGCGACAAGTCCTGCGGCCTCCCCAGAGCCACGCTCCAGCATACTCCTCACGGTCTCCTCCGTAATTCCGCCTGAGGCAAGCGCGCGCTGGATAAACCCAGGAAGGGACTGCAGGATCTCGACTGCACTCTCCGCCATATTTTCAGCCCCCGGTGAAAGCATGCCGCTTTCGACCTTCTGTAGGAAAGCGTCCCTGAAAAACTTATCATAGATCCAACTTGCCGCGGGACTTCCCAAAGCAGACGACAGAGCCGCCGAAATAACACCGCCGATAAACCTGATCCCTGTGCGTATAAAGCCGCGGTGGACGCCGTTTGAAACAAATGTCACCACAATGCAGATAAGAATCAGGTCTATAGCGATACTCATAATGTCCACCTCCCCCCTCGTAGTCTACGATGGAAAATATACCACATTCCCCGCAAAGTCACAAGAGAAAAAATAAATAAATACTTTTAACCTAGACCTAGAGCATTCTCACTCGGCGCAGGGGAAAGTTCCGGCTCCTCCTTTCTCACCAGCCTCAACTGGTTCGCACCAAGTACACAGACGGTATTGTCATCCAAAAGGGTGATAGCCTTGGAATCCGATCCTGCCTCGGCAGTAGAGGAGACAGAACCGGAGGAGCAAAAATAGACATCCCCCCCGGCCAATACCCCGACCGTCCCGGAATACGCCGAGATGGATTCAGCTCTGGCTGGAAGCTCTGTCTCTGTCCGTCCGTCTCTTCCATTTATGCTGTAGAGAGTGGAAGTCCCCCCGTAAGCATATGCGGAAAGAGAGAGAAACGCCTGCCCCGCAGAAAATGTATATGCGGTGAGATTTTCGCCGGAGTAGCCAAAATCCTCAAATGTATAGTCTCCTCCGCCCACTAGCAGCGCCTTATCCCCCAGGGCGTAGAGGTTTTCCCCCTCCCCCCAGCATGCGCTGAGAAGGACATTATCCCTACTCTCCCTTGAAGAGACGGGTTCCTCAGAGCTGAAATCCAGCACGGTCACGGTGGAAATCAGCGTCCCCGCGCGACTTCTAAGCGAACAGACCATCCCCATACTCCCCTCAGGATTCAGAGCAACGGCGGTGATGTAGTCATCCGCAAAAATGTAGCGGTACTGGAGAGTTCCATCCTTTAGAAATACCTGAAGCTCTGAAGTTCCCTCGCTTCCGCGAAGTCCTAGGGCAAAAGCACCGCTTTGCGAAACTGCACCGGCAAGAATACCGCTCTGCGTCTCATCCTCTATTTTAGAATCCTCCCTGCGAAGAACGCGATATCCGGTTCCCCCTTGGTTATAAATTAAAGTCCATTCTCCCGCAGTACAGAGTACCGGTTCATCATAGCCGTGGCTGAGGGATAAGACCTCCCTCCCGGAACTGTCTACACAGCTAAGAGATGTACCGCTGAGGACAAGAACTTCTCCGTCCCTTGAGGTAAAATTCCCGAGGGGTACCCTGCTTGCGGAGATATCAAACGGAAATCCTCCGGCTTCCTCCTGCCCCAGGATATTCCTAGAAAACCAGTCCACTGCCCTTGATGGCGTAAGCCACTCTATATTTAGTACCACCACAAGCACAAGGAAGATAATCAGCAGAACAATGACTACAAGACCGATGATTCTCCCCGCCCCCGCCCTTTTTGTCTTCTGTTTGCTTTCGCCGGGTTCCTCTTCTTCGTCCCCGTACTCAAGTGAAGCGACGGTCTCAAGGTTGGTATAGTCCTGCATATCAATGATTTTTTGCTCTTTCTCCTTTGTTTTCCTCTCATGTTTAGCCATCTAAAAACCCCTAAAACTTACCTAATAAAATACCCGGTTAAGGTACAGCCCGCAAGCCGGCGCAGTAGGCCCGGCCCTTTTCCTGTCCTTTGCCTCTATGATCCCCGGAATATCGTCCGGCACTATCTTCCCCTGCTGCACCCTGAGAAGAGTTCCTGTCATAATTCTCACCATATTGTAGAGAAAGCCGTCGGCGGCCACGGTAAAAACGACTAGTTCCCCGCGGCGTTCGACCTTAGAGAGGCTAACAGTCCTAGTAAGATCTCCCCTGTCCCTGCTGTCTAAAGTGCAGAATGAGGAAAAATCATGCTTTCCCAAATAGTGCAGGGCGGCCTCATTCAAGAGCTTTTCATCTATCGGGTACCAGTAGTGCAGGACCCTGCCAGTAAGGAACGGGTTCCTCACCTCGCTGTTTAGTATCAGATATATATATTCCTTTCCTTTAGAGGAGTACCTCGCATGAAAATCAAGAGGAACCTCCCTTACATCCGTAACGGCTATGTCGCAGGGAAGATAGTGGTTTAGCGCCATCCTGAAATTTCCCGTGGGGATCAAACTCTCTGTTTGCAGACTTACGCAGAATTCTCTCGCGTGGACGCCTGTATCCGTGCGGGAACACGCCTTGATATCCTCCCTTAAACCGGTAACCTTATATAGGGCGTCTTGGAATGTCTCCTGCACTGTAAGGGCATTCTCCTGGATCTGCCAGCCGTGGTAACGAGAGCCGTCAAAACGTAAGGTAAAAAGCAGATTTCGCATTCTATCTCTCCCCATCATATTGCGGGCAGGAGAGGTGCGAGGAAAATGTTAACCGAGATAAAAAGCGCCAGCACCAGTGCGCTTACGCCGAGAATTCTCCAGTCTCCGGAGGAAAAATGGAGAACTTTCATCTTGGTTCTCCCGTCTCCGCCGTTATAACAGCGGCTCTCCATAGCAGTGGCCAAATCAAACGCACGCCTGAAAGCAGAGACGAAAAGCGGGATGAGAACCGGCGCCAAAGCCTTTATCCTGTGAATCAGTCCGCCGCTCTCCATATCCGCCCCCCTTGCCTTTTGCGCCGCCATGATCTTATCAGTCTCCTCTAGGAGAAGCGGCACAAACCTTAGGGCTATGGTCATCATCATGGCAAAATCATGCACAGGAACATGAAGGATTTTCAGAGGTTTGAGTAGGCGCTCTATGGCGTCAGTAAGCTGGGTTGGCGAGGTGGTGAAAGTGAGAACAGAACTAGCCAGGATAAGAAGAACTATCCTCAGCGATACAAATACGCTGTTTATCAGTCCCTGTTTGGTGATGCGAAAAATCCAAAAGCTTACAAGAGGCTCTCCGGAACCATAGAAAATATTGAGAACAGAGGTGAAAATTACAAGGATAAGTATGGGCTTTAATGCCCTAAGATACATTTTAAAAGGTATCTTGGAGAGCAAAATCCCGGCGCCTATATATAGCGTTGTAAGCGCAAGGGTTATAAAATTTCCCGACGTGAACATTAGAACAATGGCATAGATGGTAAGGCAGATCTTAAGTCTGGGGTCCGCGGAATGCATTGGAGATTTCGCCGGAAAAAACTGTCCAAGGGTAATGTCAGAAATCATTTTCTCTCCATCCTCCCCTTGAAAAACGGGATCAACTGCCTTAGGGCATCTTCCACAGTGAGGGTGGAGGGGTCTGCGGGCACACCCATCTTTTTAAGTTCCTGCATGATCTCG
Source organism: uncultured Acutalibacter sp. (assembly GCA_964602365.1). Lineage (GTDB taxonomy): Bacteria > Bacillota > Clostridia > Oscillospirales > Acutalibacteraceae > Acutalibacter. The sequence continues at coordinate 10,825 of CAZRQD010000003.1, forward strand.
GTAATCTGGGGGATTTTTAGACCCATCTCGTAAAGTTCCCCGCCTCTTGAAAAGACGGTTCTCGTATCGTCCAGCATTCTCGCCTCGCCTTTATCCATAACCAGAACCCTGTCTGAGGTGCGGCCTATATCCTCCATGCTGTGTGAAACCAAAATAACGGTATTTTTTCTTGCCTTATGATATTCGATGATCTCAGAGAGCAGAACATCCCTACCCCTGGGGTCCAGACCGGCGGTAGGCTCATCTAGAATCAGGACGTCCGGGTCCATGGCTATCACTCCGGCTATCGCCGCCCTTCGCTTCTCTCCGCCAGACAGTTCAAATGGGGACTTTTCCATGAGGTCCGGTTTTAGGCCGGTAAAATGCGCAGCCTCAATGGCCCGCTTCCTCGCGTCCTCATCAGAAAGGCCCATATTTTTTGGACCAAACATTATATCTTTTATTACCGTCTCTTCAAAGAGCTGATATTCGGGGTACTGAAAGACCATACCGACCCGAAACCTCACGTCCCTGATTTTTTTTGGCTCGTCCCAGATATTTTTCCCTGAAAGATAAATCTCCCCGGAAGTTGGTTTCAGCAACCCGTTTAATAACTGGACAAGTGTGGATTTGCCGCTTCCCGTATGGCCGATAACGCCGAGAAATTCTCCCTCGTTTACCGAGATAGAGACGTTATTTACAGCAACGCTCTCAAACGGCGTCCCGACCCCATATGTAAAGCAAAGTTCTTTGGTCTCGATAATTGCCAATCTTCCTACCTCTTTCAGCTAACCATATTCAGTTTCTCAGCAAATAGCTCCACACACTCTTCCACGGTAAGCGGCATCTTTTGAAATTTGACCCCCGCCATTGAAAGTCTATAGCAGAGCTCTGTAGCCTGCGGGACATCCAGATCCAACCGTTTAAGACGTTCTACATTACCAAAAACTTCCCTCGGCGTACCGTCTAGGAGTACCTGTCCCTCATCCATAACCAATACTCTGCCTGCCTTCACAGCCTCGTCCATATAGTGGGTAATAAGAATTATAGTCACCCCGCGCTCTTTATTCAGCTTGCCAATGGTATCCATGACCTCCGCCCTGCCCCTGGGGTCCAACATGGCGGTGGGCTCGTCCAGGACGATGCATGAGGTCTGCATGGCCAAAATCCCGGCTATGGCGACCCTCTGCTTCTGCCCTCCCGAGAGCTTGTGCGGTGCGCTGTCCCTGTAGTCGTACATATCCACTATTTTAAGGGCCTCGTCCACGCGCCTTCGTATCTCGGCGGGAGGGACGCCAATGTTCTCCGGTCCAAAGGCGACGTCCTCCTCCACCACTCCCGCCACAAGCTGATTGTCCGGGTTCTGTAAAACCAGACCAACCCTGCGCCTGACGTCCAGAATCCTCTTCTCGTCAGACGTATCTATGCCGTCTACAAAAACCTTTCCCAAAGTTGGAATAAGCATTCCATTTAATAGCTTGGCGACAGTTGATTTTCCGCAGCCGTTATGTCCCAAAAGCGCGACGAACTCTCCCGCCTCTATATTGAGGGTTATTCCCTTTAACGCCTCGCTGGGATTTATCTCTTCCGCATCATAGCTGTAATGGACATTATCAAGTTGAATTAGAGGCATCTGCCCTTGTCCCCTCTTTTATCTCACGGTTCCCATACAACCGTGCCACCGCACGGCAGGGAAAGACCTGTGTTTGCAACCTTAAGACCTATCTCGTAAGCGTCAATTTTACCGCCCAATTTCTTTTGTATCCTCAGCCCCAGCATGTATGCGATCGCATCCGGAGGAGGACCCATATTATAGGTATTTACCAAAAAGAACAGAGGAGTCTCGGACAGCAGCGGTACGCAGGATTCTATTAGCTCGTCAAGGTCGTCCTCAAGCCTCCAAATCTCTCCCGACGGCCCTCGCCCGTAGGATGGAGGGTCCATAATTATCCCGTCATACCGTACGCCGCGCCTAAGCTCACGCTTCACAAATTTCGAAGCATCGTCTGTAATCCACCGCACAGGACTCTTTTCCAATCCGGAAAGCCTGGCGTTTTCTTTAGCCCACTGCATGATTCCCTTCGACGAGTCTACATGGGTCACAGAAGCGCCGGCCCGCAGGCAGGCAAGGGTCGCCCCGCCCGTATAGCCGAACAGATTCAGGATTTTAAGTGGTCTATCCGCCCCGCCTATCATATCCTCCATAAAACGCCAGTTTACGGCCTGCTCTGGGAAGATCCCGGTATGCTTAAACCCCATCGCGCCGATTTGAAAAGTAAGTCCTTCCCAGCCAATCCTCCAGGTATTGGGAAGATGTTTGTACATCTCCCAGCTTCCTCCCCCGGATTTTGAGCGGTGATACCTGGCATGCGCGTTTTTCCATCGCGGGTCAGTGCGGTCTCCGCTCCAAATGACTGTAGGGTCTGGACGTATTAGAATGAAATCGCCCCACCGTTCCAGCCTCTCACCGTTTCGGGCATCTATAATTTCGTAATCCTGCCAGGATGGTGTCCGCATAGCCTATATCAGCTCTTCCTCTATTACATCTGCAACGTCCCGCGCAAGTTTTTTTATCAACTCCTCGTCTTTGCCCTCTACCATGACCCTGACAAGCGGCTCGGTACCGGAAGGACGAACTATGATCCTGCCGTCCCTGCCCAAAATTTTCTCGGCATTATCTATGGCGGCGCGGATTTTGGGTTCGGTATAGAAGGCGAGTTTTCCCTCTGGAGAGACCTTGATATTGACCATTGTCTGGGGGAACCTCTGCATCAGCGTCGCCAAAGAGGAGAGCTTAGCCTGTCTTCTCTTTAGCAGGCTCAGCAGCTGGCAGGCGGTCATTTGCCCGTCTCCCGTGGTGGCAAAATCTCTAAAGATGATATGTCCGCTCTGTTCCCCGCCAAAGTTATACCCGCTTAGGCGCATCTCCTCAAGAACATAGCGGTCCCCCACTTTGGTCGCCTCAAACTTCATCCCGTTTTCCTCGCAGAAGCGCTGAAAGCCCATATTTGTCATAATAGTTCCGACGACGGTGTTCTGGTTAAGCTTTCCGCGGCTCTTCATATCCAGTGCGCAAATAGCCATTATAAAGTCACCGTCTACAAAATTTCCAAGTTCGTCCACCATCAGGCAGCGGTCGGCATCGCCGTCAAAAGCAACTCCGGCATCCACCTTGTGGGTTTTTACAAATTCTATCAGCGCATCCATATGGGTGGAACCGCAGTCACGGTTTACATTCATCCCGTCGGGGGAGTCGTTGAGCATGATGACGTTTGCTCCAAGCTCGGTAAAAAGGCTTTTGGCGGTGACGCTGGCAGAACCGTTTGCAGTATCCACAGCTACAGTCATCCCGTCTAGGGAGAAATGCACAGTGGACTTTATATGCTCGATATAGTCCCCGGCGGCGTTTTCCGCCCTCTCCACCGTACCGATGCCGGAATCTCCCGGGAATTCACCGCTTATATCAGATTTCCCAAGTATTATATCCTCTATTCTCTCCTCCAGTTCGTCGGGCAGTTTGAAGCCGTCTCCGGAAAAGATTTTAATGCCATTGTATTCAAACGAATTATGAGAGGCGGAGATCATAATTCCCGCGTCAGCCTTGTACTTCTCAACAAGGTATGCCACCGCGGGGGTGGGTATCACACCCAGCGTGACGACGCTTGCCCCCACGCTGCAAAGTCCCGCTGCCATCGCACACTCCAGCATATCAGAGGAGAGGCGGGTATCCTTTCCTATAAGCACCCTTGGGTGGCGGTTAGATTTGCTGGTGAGAACCAGCGCGGCCGCACGCCCAAGCTGAGTGGCAAGTTCGCAGGTCAAATCCCTGTTGGGAATGCCCCTTATACCATCCGTTCCAAATAATCTGCCCATGTTAACACCTCAAATATTTTATTAAGGAGCTCAATCATTCTCGTCAAGTGCGAGCCTCATCTGCTCCTCGTCCTCTCTCAGACGAGCGGGTACGGGTATGCCCATATGCAGATAGGCCGCCTTAGTGGCGCATCTTCCGCGCGGAGTTCTCGAAATGAAGCCGATCTGCATGAGGTACGGCTCATTTACATCCTCTATCGTGACGCTCTCTTCCCCTATCGCAGCTGCAAGCGTCTCCAGCCCGACCGGTCCGCCCCCATAATTGTTGATGATTGCCAAAAGCATATTTCTGTCAGAGGAATCCAGCCCAAGCTCATCTATCTCCAACCTGTCAAGCGCTACCTTGGCGGTGTTGAGGGTAATGACTCCGCCGCTCATCACCTCCGCGAAATCCCGAACTCTCTTTAGCAGGCGGTTCGCGATCCTTGGGGTGCCGCGCGAGCGCGAGGCTATTTCAAGAGCGGCGTCTGCATCTATTTTCGCATGCAGAATCCCGGCGCTCCGTAAAATAATCTTTCCCAGCTCCTCGGGAGTGTATAGTTCCAAGCGGAGTAACACGCCAAAGCGGTCTCTCAGCGGGGAGGAAAGCTGTCCCGCCCTCGTGGTCGCGCCAATAAGCGTAAACCTGGGGAGAGGCAAATGATAAGATGCTGCCATCTGTCCCTTGCCGGTAATAATATCCAGTGCAAAATCCTCCATGGCGGGGTATAAGATCTCCTCCACCATTCTTGGAAGCCTGTGGATCTCGTCAATAAACAGGACATCTCCAGCACTCAAGTTGGTGAGAAGGGCCGCCAAGTCTCCCGGTTTTTCTATCGCGGGACCGCTCGTTATGCGCAGGTCTACTCCCAGCTCGTTTGCGACTATTCCGGCAAGGGTAGTTTTTCCCAATCCCGGAGGACCGTATAAAAGGACATGGTCCAAGGTCTCTTTCCTGCTCTTTGCAGCCTCTATAAAGACCTTAAGATTTTCCTTTACCTTGTCCTGGCCAACATACTCGCTGAAGGTCTGCGGTCTAAGCGGATTGTCAAGCCCCTTGTCCTCGGGAGTATATCCCGTATCGGTAAGCCTGCCCTCAAAATCCAGATCGTCATCCCCATACGGTCTGATATTCTCTTTCAATGGGAGAACCTCCCCTCAAAACTGAATTACCTTATATTCCTTCCAAAAGATTTCAAGGCCTCTCGGATCAGCTCCTCCGGTGCGAGAGACGAGTCCAGCTTAGAGACGGCCGCCGCAGCGTCTGATGGGGAATACCCGAGGGTGATGAGCGCCTCGACCGCTTGCGACGCATTTCCGGACGCGGATGGTCCGCCCGATACAGGAGAATCCATGAGGAATTCACCGCCGGAAATTCCCTTTACCTTGTCCTTGAGTTCCAGCACTATGCGTTGGGCAAGCTTAGCCCCCACTCCGTTAGCTCTGGTGAAGCGCTTGGAATCTCCGGCCGCCGCGGAGAGGGCCACGTCCTCCGGACTAAGCTGTGAAAGTATCGAAAGCGCGACCTTAGGGCCAACGCCGGTTATGCCAATTAACAGTTTGAAACAGTTAAGTTCTGTCTTTGTCAGAAATCCGAACAGGTCGAGAGCGTCCTCCCTCACGTTCAGGTGGGTAAATAGCGTCACTTTTTCGTCAATTGCGGGCAGGGCGCGGATAGTCCCCATGGACGTGGAACATTTAAACGCCACTCCCCCGACATCCACAACAACCGCTCCGGGCTCTGTTATCACAAGCCTTCCCGTTAGACTGTAGAACATCTCTCTCTTCCTTTCCAAAGCATGTTTAATCTGCGAAGTTCAAAAATCAGCTCTCAAGCTTTAGGGAGCTGAGAAACTCTCATATCACTTTCCCCGGGTCCCTATCGTGCTCTAAGAGATTTCTGCGAAGTAGAGAACCTGCTGCCTGCCCGTGACATACGGCAAGGCCCAGCGCGTCTGCGGTGTCGTCTGGCTTTGGAATCTCCGGGAGTCTCAAAAGTCTCCTGGTCATCTCCTGCACTTGGAATTTTTCTGCCTTCCCATACCCCGTCACCGCCTGCTTTACCTGCATGGGCGTATACTCGTAGAGCGGTATTTCAGCCTGCGCGAGGGCCAGAAGGATCACCCCCCTCGCCTCGGCTACGCCTATAGCGGTGGTCTTATTGCTGCTGAAATAGAGTTTTTCCACCGCAGCGGCCTCTGGCCTGTCCGCAGAGATCAGTTCCCCCATGGCATCATAGATTTTTTTAAGTCGCATCCCGAACTCTATACCGGCAGGGGTTTTCACAGCCCCGTAATTAAGCGCGCGGTAATAGCCGTTTTTAGCCTCTATGATTCCAAACCCAACTATTGCATACCCGGGGTCGATCCCTAAAATCCGCAAGATAACACCGTCCTTTTAAAACTGCAACCTGGTTATTTTAACACGTTCTGCATTTATTGGCAAATTCAGATTGGAAGACCGGAATTCCCTACTTTCTAAAACTACAAACTCATCTGTTCCAAAACATCCTCGCCTGCGTCAGGCAGTGCGCCAAGAGCGGGCAATTTCTTGCGGTAGCGGTTTGGGTTATTGAGATCTCCCTCTTCATACTGTTTTGCGGATATAACTCTCTGTCCGTTTTTCAGTGTCATGACCTGCACCCCCTGGGTTGCTCGGGTGGATTTTGGAAGAATAATCCCTGTATGGAAGAGCAGCCTTCTCCCGCTTGAGGCGGTGAGAAGTATCTCTGAATCCTCTCTTATGTAGATGGCACTCACAAGTGGAGATTTGTCGCTGTAGGCCGCGGTAAGTTTTCTGCGGTTGGATTTTGTCTGATACTCTCCCATCTCAACTTTAGAGACCTTGCCGTTTTCAAAGATGAAGAGCATATAGCCGAGATAGTCTGAAGTGACCGCCATATATACGGCGCGCTCTCCCTCGTCCATCTGCACCCTCGCGGGAATATACTCTCCAAGGACGCTGGCTTTAGTCTCTGCAAAATCTGAAGCCTTTAATTTATAGACCTGACTCCTGTCAGAGAAAAAGAGTAAATCCGCAGAGTTGCCGGCCTCAACCTGCTGGGTTATGCTGTCGCCCTCTTTTAGTTTCTGCTCAGAGCTCATGCGGAGCGACTGGGACGTGATTTTTTTGAAATACCCCTCCTCCGTGAAGAAGAGGTTTACGGTATATTCCGGCGCCACAGGCTCCTCCTCAGGCTCCTCCATCTCCTCTGGAAAGATTATGCGGGTGCGCCGGGGCTGAGAATACTGTTTGGCAACGTCTTTAAGCTCTGAGATGATAATGTTTTTTACTTTGGCTTTAGAGGCGAGTATGCTTTCAAGCTCCTCAATCTCCTTTTGCAGGCTCTCAACTTCCCTAGTCTGTTTTAGGATATACTCGCGGTTAAGGTGCCGCAGGCGGATTTCGGCGACGTATTCAGCCTGGACCTCATCAATCCCAAAGCCTATCATCAGGTTGGGAACCACTTCACTCTCCTCATCCGTCTCCCTCACTATGCGGATCGCCTTGTCTATATCGAGGAGAATTACCTGCAAACCGAGAAGCAGATGGAGCCTTTCCTTCCGTTTGGACAGGTCAAAATAGGTCCTTCGCCTAACACATTCTATCCTGAATCCCGTCCACTCATCGAGAATTTCCCGCACTCCCAAGACCCTTGGCACTCCCCCTACAAGGACGTTGAAGTTGCAGGAAAAACTGTCTTCCAAAGTGGTCAGCTTGAAAAGCTTTCTCATCAGCTTGTCAGGGTCTGTCCCCCGTTTTAAGTCTATGGTTATCTTTAACCCCTTCAGATCGGTCTCGTCGCGGATATCAGAGATCTCTTTGATCTTATTTTGTTTTACCAAATCCACTACTCTTTCGACTATGGCCTCAACCGTTGTGGAGGGAGGTATTTGGGTTATATCAACACAGTTTTGGGATTTGTCATAGGAGTAGATGCTTCTAATGCGAAAACTGCCTTTACCGGTCTCATATATTTTTTGCATCTGCTCGCGCTCAAATATAAGCTCTCCCCCTCCCGGAAAATCGGGAGATTTGAGCGTTTCAAAAAGATCGGCATTGGGATTTTTTATGAGGGCGATCGCGGTAGAACAGACTTCTGAGAGATTGAAGGGACAGATATTGCTTGCCATGCCGACGGCTATTCCCGTGTTGGCGTTGACCAGCACCGTGGGGAAGGTCGCGGGCAGTAGGGTGGGTTCCTTCATAGTGCTGTCGTAATTGTCGACAAATTCAACGGTATCTTTGTCGATATCCCTAAAAAGCTCTTGGCAGATTACGTCCAGCTTTGCCTCCGTATACCTTGGCGCCGCCCAAGCCATATCTCTGGAATAGAACTTGCCGAAATTGCCCTTGGAATCTATAAAAGGATGCAAAAGAGCCTCATATCCCCTGGAAAGCCTTACCATCGTGTCATATATGGCAGCGTCCCCGTGGGGATTTAGCTTCATTGTCTGACCAACTATATTTGCGCTCTTTGTGCGGGTTGGGCCCAAAAGCCCCATCTTATACATCGTATAGAGCAGCTTTCTGTGAGAGGGCTTAAAGCCGTCTATCTCTGGAATGGCGCGGGAAAGTATCACACTCATGGCATAGGGCATATAATTTTTTCTCAGCGTATCCCCAACGTCCTGCTCCACTATCTCGCCGGCGCCGTTAATATGGCCCTTGGGCAGGAGAGCCTTCCCTGACCCTGCAGTTTCTTTTTTCTTTCTCGGCATCTACTTTCCGCCTTTCAATGGGGTTTATTCAGCTTAAGTCCAGCTCGTCGGCGTAATCCGCTCCATGTTCTGCGATATAATCCTTGCGGCCGTTGAGGTCGTCGCCTAAAAGCACCTCAAACATTTTGGAGGCGTCTTCAGCGTCTCCCGGTCTTATCTTTATCAGCCTTCGCGTGGCGGGGTTCATTGTGGTGAGGCTCATCATATCCGGCTCGTTCTCTCCTAATCCCTTTGATCTCTGAATGCTCACCTTTTGACTGCCTAGGCGGTTTAGGTATTCGTTCTTTTCATTTTCATCATAGGCGAAATAGGTCTCGCCCTTGCTGTTTATTTCATAGAGAGGGGATTCCACAATATAGACTTTTCCCGCCTCTATTAGCGCTGGGGTGAGTCTGTAAATCATCGTAAGCAGCTGGGTCCTTATGTGAAACCCGTCCACATCCGCATCCGTGCAGAGAATTACCTTGCTCCACCGCAGGTTGTCCATGTCAAAATCTCCGACATTTTTGTTGGATTTGCTCTTTACCTGCACCCCGCATCCGAGAACTTTCAGGAGATCAACTATGACATCATTCTTGAAAATTTTGTCGTAATCGGCCTTTAGGCAGTTCAGAATCTTGCCGCGTATCGGCATGACCGCCTGAAAACCGGCGTCCCTCGCCTGCTTAACCGCGCCGAGGGCGGAATCCCCCTCAACTATGAAGAGCTCTCTTTCCGACACGTCTCTGCTGCGGCAGTCCACAAACTTGGCAACACGGCCTGTCATGTCCATCTTTCCCGTGAGCTTGGTCTTGAGGTTTAGTCTTGTCCTCTCTGCGTCCTCTCTGCTTCTCTTATTGATTAGAACCTGGTTCCCAATCTTCTCGGCGTCAAGTGGGTTCTCGATAAAATATACCTCCAAATTGTGTCTGAGCATCTCAACCATGGCGTCCTGAATACCCTTGTTGGTAATGGCCTTCTTGGTCTGGTTCTCGTAGGAGGTTGCGGTGGAAAAGGAGGATATTACTATGATAAGGCAGTCCTCCACATCCTGAAATGTTATCTTGCTCTCGTTTTTTGTGTATTTGCCGCTCTGCCTAAGGTAGGAATCTATTTGATACGTGAAAGCATTTCTCACTGCCTTGTCCGGAGCACCGCCATGTTCCAGAAAGCTGGAGTTGTGATAGTATTCCGCTATGTGGGTGAGGTTTGAAAAGGCGCAAGCCACATTTATCTTTACGTTATACAGGGGCATGTCCGGTCTGTCGCGAACCTTTTTCTCGCTTTGCCAGAGTTGTACAGGGGTCAGGGCAGTCTCTCCCGCAAGTTCCCTGGCATGATCTAAAATTCCGTTTTCGTAGAGAAAATCAGTGGTCTCAAACTTTCCATGGGCCAGTTCATTTCTAAAATGGAAGGTCACCCCCGCGTTGACTACAGCCTGCCTCTTCAAAATATCCGTATAGTATTCGGCCGGAACATCTATATCCGTAAAAACCTGAAGGTCAGGCTTCCAGCGAATCACAGAGCCGGTGTCCTTCTTCGAATAGGGCTTTTTATTTAGTCCGCCCACATTCTCTCCCCGCTCGAAATGCAGGGTATAGATGAAACCGTCGCGTTTAACCTCGACATCCATATACTCAGAGGCGTACTGCGTGGCGCAAAGTCCTAAGCCGTTCAGCCCAAGGGAATACTCATAGTTTTCACCAAGTTCGTTATTGAATTTCCCGCCGGCGTACATCTCACAGAAAAGCAGTTCCCAGTTAAATTTTCCCTCCACAGGGTTGTAATCCACGGGGCAGCCCCTGCCGTGATCCTCCACACAGACGGAGTTGTCAAGAAAACGGGTTATCGTGATCTCCCTGCCGTATCCCTGCCTCGCCTCATCTATAGAATTCGAGAGGATCTCAAAAATCGCATGCTCGCATCCCTCCAAGCCGTCAGAGCCGAAAATGACCGCCGGGCGAAGCCTGACCCTGTCAGCCCCCTTCAGTGCCTGAATGCTATCGTTTCCGTAAGTTTGTTTCTTGGGCAATTTTATCTCTCCACAAAGTAAAAAATATCAAACTGCTTTCTCTCTCAAGCTCCGCCGCGGACGAAATTCATTTTCCCCGCGGGACGGCGTTATTATAACATATTATGTCAATTTTGTCAAATTGCGGGAGAACTTTGGTTCTGTTAGCAAATTCCCAAAGTAAGTTCCTCTGTGGAATTTACTTTGGGAATTCTTTTTACTGGAAATCTTTTCTCCAGAGCTTGATTTTGCCGTTAAACTGTGCTAGAATCAGGGAAATCAAGGGGCCGCTATGGCGGAACAGGAAGACGCAAGGGACTTAAAATCCCTCGGTGGAAACACCATACCGGTTCGATCCCGGTTAGCGGCACCAGCCCGGGGCAGTTTTGTTCCGGGCTTTGTCATTTTGAGAAAAGGCTCCTCCCGCGCGAGTCTATACCGACGATCAGCGGAAAGTCCTTAAATCTCAGTCTTTTTACGGATTCACATCCCAAATCCTCAAATGCGATGACTCTGGCCTCTTCTATACATTTCGCTGCCAAAGCGCCGGCCCCGCCCAAAGCGCAGAGATAAACGGCGGAATTTCGGACAATCGCCTCCACTACATCTCCGCAGCGGTTTCCCTTACCTATCATGACCCTTAGGCCAAGGTCCAGAAGCCTTGGGGTATACGGGTCCATTCTGCCGCTGGTCGTAGGTCCGCAGGACCCAATTGGAAGTCCCGGAGGGGCAGGAGTGGGGCCCGCATAATAGACGGCGGCATTTTTTATGCTATACGGCAGTTGTCCTCCCCCGTCCAGTAAGGAGATAATTCGCCTGTGGGCAGCGTCCCGCGACGTATATACATCCCCTGAAAGGAATACCCTGTCCCCCGCTCTTAGCGTGCCAGCCCAAGAAGAGCAATCGGCGGTGTCAAGGTGCCAAGCAGAGTTTTCCATCAACCCTGAACGTCAAAGAGCTCAATGGTTTCGCCAAGCGGGCCCTTCAAAAACGCGGTACGGATCTTCTGCCCGCAGAGTTCCCCGCTTCTGGGTTCATTCGTGATCTCATACCCCGCGGACCGGACTGCCTCGACAATGGAATCGACTTCAGAGGTCGCGAAGGCGATATGGTTTAGAACACCGCCGGGGGAATCGGGAGTTTCAACCACCGGCAGGATTTCTATCTTGGATTCTCCGCAGGAGGCCATGACGCATGGATGATCCGGATCTCCCCAGGACTGGACAATATCCATCCCCAGCAGACCTGTATAAAAGTCCACCGTCTTCCGGTAATCCTCCAAAGTGGGACGAATGGCCACATGATGGATGCCTGTTATCTTTGCCATAAAGCAAATCTCCTTTTTATAAAAACCAGACTTTAACGCTAAAAGAGGGAACCCGGCCAAACCGGCATTCCCCTCTTTGCTTAAATCACTTTCCCCTGCCAAAAATGGACATGATATCCGAGAATGTATCGTCGTCGTCAATCACTGCGGGGTCCAACCTCGGCTCCTCTGTTCTTACGGGTTCCGAGTTGCTTGAGATGGGAGTGAAGTTGAAATCATCTTCATTATCCAAATCCACAGGCGGCTGAGCCTTGCTCTGAGTCTTCGACTTGCTCTCGCTCTCGGGTCCGCCAAAACCTGTGGCAATGACGGTCACTGTCATTTCGTCCTCCATATTGTCGTCAAACGTGGCGCCCCAGATAATGTTAGCATCCTCGTGCGCCCTCTCGGTGACTATCTGCGAAGCGGTGTCAATCTCATCCAAAGCAATGTCGGGGCTGGAGGTAATATTGATGATAACACCCTTAGCGCCGGCTATCTTTGTCTCCAGCAGCGGACTTGAAATCGCAGCCAGTGCAGCCTGCTCGGCCTTATCCCTGCCAGAGGCGTGACCCACACCCATATGGGCAAGGCCGGCATTTTGCATAACCGCCTTTACATCCTCAAAGTCGAGGTTGACAATACCGGGAAGCTGGATCAAATCTGAAATGCTCTGCACACCCTGTCTTAGGACGTCGTCGGCTATCATAAACGCATTCTGCAAGGTGATGCGCTCTTCGCTTACCATCTTCAGCCTCTCGTTGGGTATCACGACCAGCGCGTCCACCTGTTCCTTCAGCTCGGCTATGCCCTTCTCGGCCTGCTCCATCCTCCGCTTGCCCTCAAACGCAAACGGCTTTGTCACAATTCCAACGGTCAGCGCCCCAAGCTCTCTTGCGATCTGTGCAACCTTCGGAGCGGCGCCTGTTCCGGTTCCGCCGCCCATGCCCGCGGTGATGAAGACCATGTCGGCATCTTTTAATGTATCAGCTATGATGTCCCTGCTCTCATCCGCGGCCTTTTCCCCTATATCCGGGCGCGAGCCGGCACCCCTTCCCTGGGTAAGCTTCTCTCCAAGCTGGATCTTAACGGTGGCCTGAGAGCGCCCAAGCGCCTGCTTATCGGTATTCATGCTCACAAGCTCAACACTGCGCACGCCGGCCTGAGCTATACGGTTGACGGCATTGCCGCCGCCCCCACCGACGCCTACGACTTTTATGACTTGTGGTGATTCATCAATCAGATTATCCACTTCAAACGGCATAAAGCAACCTCCTTGGCGCTGGGCAGAAATCCCCGCCCCATCGCTTATATTTAATGTCCCAAAGCCATAGATCGCAGGGACTTAAAGACATGACCTGACAAGAGCAGAACGCATAGCTCCGGGGACCCGACCCAAAATCCGGAACGGATTTCCAAGCCGCCACATAATTCCCGTATAATATACCACCCTTTGCGGTTGTTGTCAACGATTTTTTCAAAACTCTCCGACGTTTTTAATGCTCTGAGGAGTAAAACTTTCCCAAAAAAATCGTACATTAGTTTCGGATTTTCAAAAACTTCACAAAATTCTCTTTACAATTTCCGGGGATTGTACTAGAATAGAGGCAGAAAAGCATGCCAAAAAGGCATGTATAATAAGACTGGAGGAATTTGCTATGGCAAAACTAAAGATCGGCTTTATCGGGTGCGGCGGCATCGCCAACCAGAAACATCTCCCCGGAATGGCGCAGCAGAAGGAATATGTGGATCTGGTGGCCTTCTGCGACCTGATCCCCGAGAGAGCCGAGAAAGCTGCTAAGGAGTACGGCACCCCTGACGCCAAGGTCTATACCGACTATCATGACCTTCTGGCTGACAAGTCCATTGACGCCGTACATGTCCTTACCCCGAACGTAGCCCATTGTGAGATCACCGTTGCCGCTCTCGAAGCCGGGAAGCATGTGCTTTGCGAGAAACCCATGGCTGCCACCACCGCTGACGCCAAGAAAATGCTGGAGGCTAGGGACCGCACTGGCAAAATGCTGACCATCGGCTATCAGTACCGCCATTTCCACGAGAACGCAGTCGCGCGCAAAGTGGTGGAAGACGGCTGGCTGGGAGATATTTACTATGCCGAGGCCACTTACCTGCGCCGCCGCGGCGTGCCAACTTGGGGCGTCTTCACCGACAAGTCCAAACAGGGCGGCGGACCCCTCATCGACATCGGAACCCATGCCTTGGACAATACCCTTTTCATGATGAATAACTACGACGTTGAGTACGTTGTAGGTACTTCCTTTGAGAAGCTTGGCCGTCTGCTTGACCCTGAGCATCAGGGTCAGGTTGGATATACAGGCAGTCATGACCCCTGGAACAATGAGACCTATGATGTGGAGGATTCCGCTGTAGGACATATCAAGATGAAGAACGGAGCTGTCATCAACCTGCGCGCCTCCTGGGCGATCAATATGGCTGAAGAGGCCGGTGGCGACGGCGCTGCCCACGTACTGCTTTGCGGGACCAAGGGCGGTCTTGATACTCTCTCCGGCCGTGTGCGTCTCAATCATGTCATTGCTAACCAGCCGACCATCTCCTGGGTAGGGAATAAAGTGGCGGGCTATATCCCCGGGTTCTCTCAGGGACCTGCGCCAATCAGCAAGGAGCATGAGATCTGGGTTAAGGCACTGCGCGGCGAGGGAGACCTCTTCGTCACAGCCGACCAGGCATTCGTCGTCACAAAGGTCCTTGACTCCATCTACTACTCCTCCAAGCACAATAAGCCCGTTTACTTTGATGAGGAAGGCATGCCGATCTTTGACTGACCGTTTAAACTGACTTCAAATTTATTAGAGTAGGGGTGCTTTTTCCCAATGCAAAATGTAAATCTGCAGGTTTACTCTTTCGGTCATGACTCTAACCTCTCTTTTCTTGAGAAGATTTCCTGTGCCGGCAAGATGGGCTATGCGGGCGTGGAATTTGCCCGCGGGTATGAAGATCTTCCCGTAGAAACCGTAAAACAGGCGCTGAAGGATGCGAACCTCAAGGCCGTGTCCGGGCATGTCGCTTTCGAGTTTATGGAGCATGACATCCCCTATTTGGCTGAACTTGGCGCGACTTTTGTGGCCTGTCCCATGACGCCGTTTGCTAGTGCTGAAGAGGCTAAGGAAGTTGCTGAAGAGCTTAACAAGTGGGGCAAATTTGCAAAACCTTATGGGATTACTATCGGTTACCACAACCACACGCAGGAGTTCAATACGGACGGCGGTAAATATCTCTATGACTATGTTATAGAGAATACAGATCCTGAGACCGTCGCGTTTGAGATCGACTGCGGCTGGGCATCTGCCGCAGGCATCAACCCTGTGGAGTATATTAACGCTCATGCCGGCCGCATCGCCGCAATCCATATCAAGGAAAACAATGCGGTGATCGGTCCTGACCCCGCCCAGTCACGCCACACCAAGATGGAGTTCCCAAAGTTTGAGCTGGACGAAAACGGCAGACCGATTTTCCCGCCTGAGTTTCTGGCAAAGATGGAGGAGCGCAACAAACTGAACTGCCCCACCGGAGCCGGCATTGTGGACTGGAAGGCTGTTAAGGCAGCGGCTGACGCGCAGCGTGAGGGCGTTCTGTATGTCGTGGAGCGCGAAGCGAGCTACGGCGGTAAGGATCGCATTACATGCCTTAGCGAGGACGTAGCCTGGCTAAAGGCCAATCTGTGAGTTTTTGTCTAAATTCGTCTAAATTATCGGTATCCCCCGAAAGCTTGGGGGATACCGTTTTTTATATTTTGCGTGCGCCATCATTTTTTTAATTTACTTTGCTAACTCCGCGCTAAAGCTTACGCTTCCGTTATCATACAAGTTTGATAAGGAAAGATCCGTTTCAGTAAATTTGAGAGTATTTCCCTCAAACCAAGCGGCTCCGCCGTAGGGGTTATCAGGAAGCGAGTCTTTTGAGAAGGAATCTGAAAGATATACCGGCATCGTCTCTAAAAGCAGTTTTGCACAGTTGTCCCCGGGGTCGTAAGAATAAACGGTGAGTTCTTCAAGCGAAGTGCGGGGAAGGCCGTCCGCTAATGTAAGATACGGCGTTCTTATCTCACCGCTATTGGTCACGTAAAACCTGCGGAAGTCTTTTTCTCCGACAGGGTATGCCCTTAAGTTAACCGAGGCAAAAGTGCCGCTATAGGTCATCTCCGCGGCAGGATAAGCCTTTCCATCTATAAGATGATAGAATTGATAAGAATATTCCTCTTGATTTCTGTCATCCAAATTCCGTACAAAACCATCGTAGCTGGTTATATAGCCGTACGTGAATCCCTTCTCTTTTAAGGTATCGGCGATAAAATCTATTATAAAAGCATTGCGCATCCAGGCAAAATCCAAGAAAGTATCTATGCCGTAGGATTTTGCGTAATCCAGATACTCCTGCGAGATGTGAAGGCAGACCTTGCCGTCGCCTAGAAGTTCCAGGTCTATCTGTTTGGGGTCTCTTGCAAATGAGGCAAGGTTCTCAAAAACATCCCTCATTTCCTGAGAGACAAATGGGTCATATGCATAGAGTTCAGAGTCATCTGTCACGGAGAAGATATTCTCGTATATACTGTATGCGGCGCCAAGATAGATATTGCGGTTTCCTGCGGCAAGAATCTGCTCCAGTGCTGAGTAGAGCGGTTCCTCAATAGTTAATTCCCGGTTTAAAGAATGGTTGATATCGTAAAGGTTTGGCATATCTTCAAAATGCTCGTCCACGCTGAACTGTCTGTAGGCTATTACCGCAGCCTCTGTATAGTTTAAAACAATTTCCCTCCGTTCGGTAGTTGCGGACCGTTCTTGGCCAAGATGATACCGCAGTACAAACTCTCCAGCAACATTGGTATCTGCGGCGGAATTTACCTCAATCTCTTCCCAGTCAGCTTTTGGGGTCACAAACAGCATGAAAGCATATGCCAAACCAACCACGCCGACTAGAAGAAGTATAGCTGTGGCCGCAAGTCTTATGCCGATATGACTTTCGCTCACCTCAATTTTCTCTACCGGTTTTACCGAAGGCGCATTGCTGCGAACCTTTCCCCGCGTTTCTCTGCTCAAAGAACTTCCTCCCTCCCAAGAGGTATTTTACCACCATTCTCTCGATATATCAACAAAAAAGAACGGGTGAGCAAACTTACACTCACCCATTAGAAGGAGAAGACTAACTGCTAATCAAAAACCTACACCACTGATAACAGCAGCAATAGCAGGAAGATCAGAACTACAATGCCGATGAAAATGAAACCGTAAATTGCGCCTTTCTTGCAAGCGCGATAGTTGCGCATATAGTTGAACTTGCGGAAAATCGGTGCGGCAATGATTCCCAATATTGGGAGGATGAAAGAGAGAATAGAATACCAAATACTTCCGGTATCATGGGTAGGCGCCTTGAGGAAAGCAATATCCGCATCTGAAGACGAGGTCTCCTGTTTGACATGGTGGGCCTCAATGCCTTCCTCTCCCGCAATCGTGACGGGATGTTCAGGAATGCCCTCTTCACGTATCCTCCTGTACCGCTCTATCTCCTCCTTGTTTCCATAGACCCAGTGATCATGGCCAATATCGACAAACTCAGGCTTATCGACACTATAGTCATGGATAGAAGGATCATAGGTGTAGAGAATCTTATTCTTTTCAAGGCGGGGATCAGGAATCGGAATGGCTGAAATAAGAGAATGAGTATAGGGATGAAGCGGGAAATTAAACAACTCCTCGGCAGTCGCAACCTCTACGATCCTTCCCTTGTAGATAACCCCGATACGGTCAGAGATGAACCGCACTATTGAGAGGTCATGGGCAATGAAAAGATACGTCAAGCCCTGTTCCTCCTGGAACTTCTTAAGCAGGTTCAACACCTGCGCACGGATAGAGACGTCCAGCGCAGAGATTGGTTCATCTGCGACAACCAGCTCGGGCTCCATTACCATCGCCCTTGCCAGCCCGATGCGCTGACGCTGCCCGCCTGAAAATTCATGGGGGTATCTGGTCAAGTGTTCGGGAAGAAGGCCAACTTCATCAATTATCTTTTCCACCTTGCGCACACGGTCCGCCTCATTCTCAAAAAGGTGGAAGTTGTAAAGGCCCTCAGAGATGATGTAATCTACAGTGGCACGTTCGTTTAGGGATGCTGCAGGGTCCTGGAAAACCATCTGGATATTTCTGATCACGTCACGGTCGAGAGAGTGAGGAATTTTTCCAGAGATTCTGACACCTTTATATAGGATTTCTCCCGCAGCAAGGGGATTGACACGAATAACCGCACGGCCGATTGTGGTCTTTCCAGAGCCTGATTCACCAACTAAGGAGAAGGTTTCGCCTCTGTAGATATCAAAAGAGGCGTCAGTAACAGCCCTAACTGCGGTGTCTCCCTTGCCAAAGGTGATGTCAACATCCTTAAGGGAAAGTAAAATTTCTTTGCCGTTCTCGGCGATTGGTCCATTTTGAGGCAAGTGGGCCACGCGTCTGCTATCGGTAACCTCAGCCACTAATATCACACCCCCTGAATGTTAAACGCTGTCACAAGTTTTTCGTGGATATTCTGGATTATCTCTGGCTTTTCAACCTTAGGGGCTCTAGGATCCAAAAGCCATGTCTTCGCGTAATGTGTCGGACTGATTTGGAACATTGGCGGTTCTGCGATCGTGTCAATCTTCAGACAATACGGATTTCGCGGGGCGAAGGAATCACCAACAATATTATTGTACAGTGAAGGAGGGGTTCCAGTTATGGAGTACAGCTTGGTATTTCTCTGAGCAAGCTGCGGCAGGGAGGAAAGCAATGCCCAAGTATACGGATGCCGAGGATCATAGAATACCTCCTCTACGGTGCCCAGCTCTACAATCTGCCCAGCGTAAAGCACTGCAACGCGGTCCGCAACATTCGCAACAACCCCGAGGTCATGAGTGATAAAAACGGTGGTGTAGCCAAATTCCTTCTGCAAATCCTTTATTAGCTGAAGTATCTGGGCCTGAATGGTAACGTCCAAAGCAGTAGTTGGCTCGTCACATATTAGGATCTTCGGCTGGCAGCTTAAGGCAATGGCTATAACAATCCTCTGCCTCATTCCTCCAGAGTACTGGAAGGGGTAGTCGTCAAAACGGGTTTCGGGGTTTGGAATGCCCACCTTATGCATGAGTTCCAACGCACGGGCCCGCGCCTCGCTTTCAGAACATTTTTGATGCTTGATGATTATGGACGTGATCTGCTTGCCAATAGTCAGGATTGGGTTTAAAGAAGTCATAGGATCTTGGAAAACTGTCGCTATACGGCGGCCCCTAACCTGAGTCCAGTCCTTGCTATACTTCATGTTTGCGAGGTTCAGTATGCAGGTCCCGTGGAGACGCTCCTCGTTTTCATCGAGATATGCGACGCGGAAAACCACGGTATCAAAAACCCTGTTGCGAAGATTTTCATTGGAGAGATCAACGCCTACCTGCTGGGCCTTTTTGATAGCGCCGACAAGCTTATTGGTGAGACGAACACGGGCAAGCGGCGGGTACCGACCAACGGAAAGCCAGATCTCTTTAGAGAGTATATCATTCCTCTCTTTGACCTTTTCGGATATCTCTGCAGAACACTCCTTATCGTACTGAGCTTTCAGCTCGCTCATCTTACGGTTATATTCGGCAAGATATTCAGAATCATGTTTAGCGCTGGCCTTCCGCTCTTTGACTTTGTCGTCAAATTCCTTTTGAAGTTTCTTTACCTCGTCGTCATATTCGTTCAGTCTCTGCTTCGCAGAATGGATTTTCTCTTTCTCGCTATGCGGGTCGTACGTCTGCATTTCATTGAAAAGATCTGTTCTGTCAGCCACAAGTTCGTGGATTTTGTCTTCCATCTCGCGGCGTTCTTTGTCGGAGAGGCCTTCACGCTGGCGCTTTTCACTCTCCAGCTTCAGAATCTTCCTGTAAGTTTCCGCCCCAAGCTCCAGATGAGAGTTCTTGTTAAGGGCATTGTAGGCCCGCTTCATCAGGTTTTTACCCTGGGCGGTTTTCTGTACAACGGTATCCGCAAGCTCATCATCAGAGAAGATTATCTGTCCATGGTCAATAAAACCATTACTGTCCAGCATACCCGCGAAAGTTTTGGTAAAGACAGATTTTCCCGAACCCGATTCTCCCACAATGGCGATGGTCTCGTTCTCATAGATATCAAGCGAGATACCGCGAATAGCGGTAAGGACTCTTCCTCTCACACGGAACTTGACGTCCAAATCCTTTACGGAAAGCAATACTTTCTTTTCTTCCATGTCAGGTGAGCCTCCTTACATATGGGTTCTCGGGTCAGAGGCATCGCCCAAATTCTGACCGAGCACATACAGAACAACGGTGATAAAGGCAGAGACTGCGACGGGGCACCAGAACTCCCATTCCCAGCCGGGAGTGGTCATAGCGCTCTGAGACATGGATATCAGCTTACCCAATGACATCTCATTTATGCCCAGGCCTATGTAGGAGAGAAAGACCTCAGACGAGATGTAGCTGGGTATCTCAGTCGCCATCATGGTAACCACCACGCTGGTCATGAAAGGCATGATGTTCTTTACGGCGATCTTAAGCGTTGAAGTGCCGAGACATTTAGAGGCGAGGTTGTACTCCCTGTCCCTGATGATCATAACCTGAGTACGAATAAAGTAGGCAATACTCAGCCAGCCGGTGATGGTCATGGCAAACACCAGCGTCCAGAAGCTTGGGCTAAACAGCATGACCATGACTGAAATGAACAGAATGTACGGGACGTTGCCAACGATATTTCTAACTTCAACCATCACGGCGTCAACTTTTTTTGAGAAGCCCCAAATACATCCAACCAGAACGCCAACGGTCATATTGACCGCCGCGCAGATAGCCGCGAGGGAAAGCGAAACCCTGGAACCGAACCATACGGCATCGAAGGTGGAGTTGCCGGATGCGCCAGTGCCAAAAACGTAATGAATACTAACGCCAAACCGGTGAAAAGCGCCGATAGGAGTCAAGTGTTTTGCCGTGGGGTCAGAGATATTGGCGAATTCATCGTATTCCACCAGCATAGGGTAAACAAATGCGAAAATTATCATCAAGGCCAAAAGCACCAGCACAAAAATGTTCACCTTATTGCGGAAGAACACCCTGAAAACGCTTCGCCAGTATGAATAACGCGGGGCGGTGATACGCTCTGACTCAATCGTACTGTGATCCACATGAGAGAAAAGTTCAGCTTCCGTCAACCCGTATTTCTTTAAATCAATATTTTCCATAGTTTCACCTCATCTCGCCTTATTTGTAAAGGAAATTCTAGGATCTACTACAGCCATCAGTACATCACCCAACACGGCAGACACAACTGAAAGCAAAGCATAGAACATCGTGACACCAACTATGACGCCGTTATCGAAGGCGTTGATGGCGGATGTGAGCAGATTGCCGGCGCCGGGGACCACGTAAACACGCTCTGTAATGATAGAACCCGTCATGGCGAACAGCAGGCTTCCGGGAATACCGTGCGTGATGGGAATAGCCGCGTTCTTCATTATATGCTTGTAGAAAATCTCTCTTTCGGACAGACCCTCAGCCCTGGCAAACTTTACATAGTCAGAGTTCATCTGGTCTATCATATAGCGCCGCATCCATTTCATGAGGTTCGCTATGGATGGCAGGGCAAGAGAGATGATAGGCAGGACATACTGCAGAACGTTTTTGCTGTCCACGAGGAACGCTGTCGGCAGTCCCATGCTTCCGCCGATCGCTTTGAAGAGGAAGATATACGCGAGGGAAGGTACGGCGATTATGAATATGATGAACACCGTTCCGACCTTATCGAACAGACGGTCCTTATTTCGGCTCATCGCTATGCCCAGCGGCAAGCCAATGATATAACTCAAAATCGTGGAGATGATGCCGAGAATAAAGGAGAATCCCATCTTAGAGTGAGAGTTCCTATGGGTCGAAACATTCGTATAATCGTCCGTAAAGCGCTGCATATTGAGGTCGCTGCTCTCGCGTGAACCCGCCAAATATGTGGCGGTGTGCAGGTCATCCGCGGCTACCTCCGTAAGTCCGGTGGGATAGGTCATCTCGCTCATCGTAAGAGATCCCTGGCTGCGGGTCATCGTGTCAAAAACGTCCACACCGCGGTTTACGGAATAGCTCAACCCCAGATGGATAGTCAGGAAATTCTGGTGGAGATAGGGGAACTCTCCGTCAAAATAGAGCAGATACTTGTGGAAGGTTCCGTTCCCTATTATCGCGGGGGAGAATTTCTCCCCGCCGTAGACGGGATCATGCAGTGTAAAGGTAAGTCCCCTCTCACCAACGTCCCCCTCTACTTTATGGATATTGTCTATCTGGAACAGACTCGCGAAATAGCTGATAGCGCGCCTCCAAAGGGGAATATCCTTATACGCGAAAAGCTGCGGTCCTCCTCCGTCGGCCACACGCTTGCCGTTGCGTATGACCTTCAGGCGCTCTACGGTATATCCCTGTGACTGATAATATTCCGTGAATTTTGCCACATACTCCGCAGTCTCGGGGCTGTCCTGAGAGCCGTCCTCGGCGTTGCCCAGCAGCACGGCCGTATCTCTCAACTCGCTTGTGATCTCTCCGTCCGTCATAAGCGAAGTCAAATAGTCTGCGTACGGGACATAGTCCAGATATCCGTAATCTTCATATCTCTGATATGTGTAAGTCGTCTTGGTGTTGTTGTGCATTTTAGAGTATACTTCGTCAGAGTAGAATATCTGCTCGCGGTTCATAAGCCCGTATACCAGAAGCATGACTATCACTACCACAATAACAACCGATACAAGTCCGCGCACAAGACGCTTAGCTATATACTTGCCCATTTACATCCACTCACTTATTGTAATAAAAATTTGCAGTTCAGGTTTTCTTTGGGCACACTCCTTTGGGGAGAATTTTTTATAAAGAAAGCCGCGGGAGGTTGGTACAAACCTCATCCTCCCGCAACTCACTTCAAATCACAACAAGATTAAGGTCCTTCTTTTTTTGGGGAAACCCCAAGGCTCATCTTAGAAGATACCGCAGAGCATTACCATGTAGCCCTCATAGTTGCCAAGCATGGTATCGAGATACGTGGCGGGATCTCCATAGTCAGGACCCCAACCGGAGTTGATCATCATATCGTAGTTGTTAAGCGCGCCAACATCATTCAGATACTGGGCCTTCTGGAAGGTATCCAGGTCGGGGGACGCGATTACATCGACTATAATTCTCCCCTCGGAAGCGCTCTCAACAGACTGCTTGACGGCGTTCGCCGCGTTCTGGCTGGTGACCAGGTCAGAGCGGTACGGCAGGTCAATGTGGATCGGATGATCCGCGTCAACGGTTATGCCGATCTGCGCGAGCTCAGCAGCCGCCTTGTCAAGGTCAGCCTTGCACTTGGCCGGGTCATACCATCCGTCAAAGCCGTCGCCGGACTTGAGGCTGTCATCCCATACCTTGAAGTCAGCGCCGTCAGCGTCA
The DNA here is from genome assembly GCA_964602365.1 of uncultured Acutalibacter sp. Lineage (GTDB taxonomy): Bacteria > Bacillota > Clostridia > Oscillospirales > Acutalibacteraceae > Acutalibacter. The sequence continues at coordinate 34,149 of CAZRQD010000003.1, forward strand.
AGCTGCGCCTGCATGATCTCGCCGTAATTGGTTCCGGCAGGGAAGGTGACCTCTTCGCCGTTTATCTCAACGGTTGTCTCCTTGGTAAGCGAGACAAAGTTCGCGGGGGTATAGCTGTTGCGCATGGTCATCGCGGCAATGTCGTCGCCGACGCTCTGGGCGTTACGGCTGATACGGTCCATACCATGGATAAACGCGTGACGGAAGTTCTTGTTGAGTATGGCCTGCTGTGTGCGGTCAATCTCATCCTCGCCGGCCTCATCGCTGAGTTTCCAGGAGGGAAGCTCGTTCTCGTTGCCCTGGTTGTGGTAGGCTATACGGGCAAGGTTGAAGGAGCCAAGGAAAGTGGAAACACCGGTGGGATATGCCCAAGCGTAGGTGTCAAAGTAGGAGGAGCCGCCCTCTACGGTATCCTTCTGGGCACTCTCAACAGCCTCTGTCGTGAGAGAGCAGATGTCAATAGTGCCTGCCTTGAAGTCCTGGTATGCCTTCAGCGTGTCAGAGCCGTCGTTATAGAGCCAGTTGACGGTGGTGACAGTCATGTCGTCATAGGCATAGTAGGTGGGGTTGGCAGAGAAGCTGATCTGGGCCTTCTCTGTGGCGTTGGTGATGAGGTACGGTCCGCAGTAGGCGATATGGGCCGGGTCGGTGCCCCAGAGATAGGTGCTGGCAGAGCTGTCGTACTCGGCGCCGAAGGTGCCGCCGTTGGACTCATAGTACTTTCTGGGCAGGGGCATGGACCAGGAATAACCGAACATGGTATCGAAGTAGGTGCAGGGGTCCTCAAGGGTATAGACCAGGGTGTGGTCGTCCTCGGCCTTGACGCCGACCTCTGAGAAGTCGGTAATATCGCCGGCGATGTATTCGCTAAGGTTGACGATCTTGCCGTCCACCAGGTCGCTTAGACCGGATGCGGAGTCGCAGACGTGCTGCAGGCCCGCCACATAGTCGTCAGCGGTCAGGGGCTGAATCTCACGGCCCTGCTGGTCAACCCATACCAGGCCCTCGCGAAGATGGAACGTCCAGGTCAATCCGTCCTCGGAAACCTCCGGGGGTTCAGTCGCCATGCCGCCCACGTAATTGCCTTCATCATCGTAAAGTATAAGGTTCTCTACGATATAGGCGCGGTGCGCGCCGTCCACGGAACGGGAGCTGTTCATGGGGTCCCAGGTCTGCGGGTCGGTGGAGTAGGTGATGTTGAGGGTATCCTTGCGGGTCAGGCCCTGCTCGTCGATATAGCCCTCAAGCCACTCGCGGAAAGTTCCGGTGCCAACCAGCTCAGCATGCTTCGCCTCGATCTCGTCATGCTGCTCTTTCGTGGTGGGCTCTTCAGTCACGATAGAGAAGGGATAACGGCCTTGGTATCCGCCCCAGCCGGACCATCCGCCAGAGTAGTAGACAAAACGGCTTAGATAATACTGTCCGCCGGATGCGGAGCCGATGCAGAATGCGGCAGAATCCAGCATCTTCGCCTCGGCAATGGCCTGCAGGCAGTGGAGTCTGTCAGCGTCCAAATGCTCTTCCTTGGCTGTGGCGTACGCGTCGGCGAACTCTCCCAGCACAAGGTCATATACCATTTCAGACTGCTGGCTGTACAGATCAGTATCATAGTTATCAACGTCGCCTACGTCCAAAAGCTCAACGCGCTGGTAGGTGCCGGTCTCTTCCCCGACATCAGAGCTTTCAGGTGAGCTCTCAGTAGGCTCCTCGCCCGTCTCCGAGCTCTCGCTGCTGGTGGCGCTGCTGGTCGATGAGCTGGCAGAGCTGCTGGTCTGGCTGGAACTGTTTCCGCCGCCGCATGCTACCAGGCTGCAAAGAAGAACAAGCGCCAAAAGCAGGCTTAATAACTTCTTCATTTTAACGTTCCTCCTTAAAATTCTTTCCCCTCCCCTTTATACGGCTGAGCCTGACCGCTTTTAACCGGGGCCCGGGGAAAATCATCTGCCTTTTGATATCCGTGATATATTCGGACCCAAAAGTTATTATCCTGATTATACACATTCCTGCCGGGATTTGCAATTAGAAGAAATGAAAAATATACCTGTCATTTTCGCTGAGATATGTGAAAATCTCCCAAAAGTCCGCTCTACTTTTGCAAAACCCGGTCCCAAAAGCTTCAAATTGTAATTTTCCTGTTTCTTCTATCCTCCCAAGTTTTTTGGATTTTATGCGAATCGCATCAGTCGCAATTTGCAATTTTGAAGATTTTTATTGCATGCAGAATTTTTTATTTTTTCTTGCGGGATTTCTGTAAGCGTACCGACAATTTTGGAATTTTATGCACATTCGCTAGAAATCGCGTATATTTAAAATCTTTTTGGAAATATTCCCTATTGCCGGATGCAGTATTTGCGCGGTAGGTTTTCTCCCTTTGGCTGAATTTTCTCTGAAAGTACGCCGCCGCATTCCAGGATTGCCCTTATGGCGGGCCCGTTTTTCTCATCGGCGCTAAGCGTAACCTCATGGATTCCCATATCTCTCGCCCTAACCAGTCCAAGGCCTAGCAGGAGGTTCGCAAGTCCCCTCTCTATAACCTTTGGGTGAATTGCAAAGGATATCTCCCCCTCTTCGTCATATTGCCGAACTATCCGAATAGCTCCAAGAACTTCTCCCCTAGCGTCTGTCATATAGAGCCCGCGGCCTTCATCTGCGAAAGATGCGATCGCATACGGTGGTATACCGGAAAAGCAGTCCGCTCTTAGAAGAGCCGATGAGAATTTGTCAATCTTCTCCCCTGCGATTTCCTCCGCCGTTTTTAGGGATAGTCCCGCCTCATCTGCCCTCTCAGCGTAGAATTCTCCAACCGTGAGAGAGTAGAACATCAGGTCCGTCACCTCGCCGTTATATCTTACCGCGCAGGATCGAAGCCTCCCCTCAAAACGGAATCCGTTTTTTTCTATCACTCTCTTCGACCTAAGGTTCTCAGGGTAGTGCGTGACTGTTATGAGTTTGCATCTAAGAGATACAAATGCGAATTCCAGCACCTTTCTCACGGCCTCTGTCATATATCCCCTACCCCAGCACCGGCTGTTTAGGGCATATCCCAGGACAAGGCAGGTTCCGTTTCGGCGGTTGTCTTTATCCAGGCTTATGCTTCCAATGGCGCGGCCGCTCTCCTTTTCCTCTATGCAAAAGACTACGCCGGTACCTAACTCCATAAACCTCTTGATCAATCTGCGGCTCTCCTCTATGCTCCTGTGCGGCGCCCAGCCCGCCATTGGCCCGACCAGAGGGCCGCTTGCATAGCTGAAAAGGTCCCCGGCGTCGCTCTCCCGCCACTGCCTGAGTATCAGGTGCTCAGTTTGAAGACGGATATTTGCAAAGGGGTTATCCCTCTTATACTCTCTCATCATATTCCTCCAAAATGTCTGCGACTTAATGCCATCGCAATCCATCCACGCTCCTCGCGCCTTTCTAAAATCTCAAAGGAGTTTCCCAAAGCTGAGATGACATCATTCTCTCTCATATCCACTATTCCGCTGACGATAAAGATCCCATCCTCGCTAAGAAACTCTCCTATGCTTTTCGAGAGGTCTATCACCACGTCAGCGACAATATTCGCAAAGACAAGTGAAAATTTTCCGCAAACGCCCGCTGTCAAATTTCCGCACACTGCGGTAAACTTTTCCCCCACCCCGTTTTTCTCGGCATTTTCCCGGGCCGTTTTCACGGAGAGCGGGTCAATGTCCACACCGACCGCTCTTTTCGCACCCAATAGCAGTGCCGCGACAGAGAGAATGCCGCTTCCGCAGCCGACATCCAGGACTTCCATTCCGGGAGAGAGGTAGTTTTCCATAAGCTCCAGACAAAGCCGGGTAGTCTCATGCGTACCTGTCCCAAACGCAAGGCCCGGCTCCAGATTCAGAACCACCCTGTCCCCCGCTTCAAAAACGTCCTCCCAGACCGGTCGTATCAAAAGCCGCTTTCCAACCGGAATAGGCTTAAAATATTTTTTCCAGTTATCTATCCAGTCCTCCTCTTTACATCCTGAGATCTCCGTCTCATATGGAATGCCGTTTCTCTCCAGGCGATCCCTCAAAAACGCGAGAACCTCCGGGACGCTGTCCTCAGGACTTAAATATATATGGATTATCCCCTTCGTCCTGTCTTTTTTTAACAGCTCCTCATCTATAAGGTCTATGTGGGCAATCTCTCTCGCCCCCTGCTCCAAATCTGAATAATCCTCTACATATATGCCGTAGGGAACCGTCATGTTGGCAAGATTCCCGGCGCTCTCCACAAACTCTGTCGGCACAATAATTTTTATTTCTGTCCAGGTCTTATCCATTTTCCTCATCTCTCTCATTTTATTTTCTAAATGCCGCCGCAAGATGCTTCAGTATGCGAAAATATGCCATCGCATTAAAAAAGCGCAGACAAACCGGTAAAGTCTGTCCGCGCCAAAGAGCCTCACTTCTTTTTCAAGTACTCGTCTATTGCCTTCGCTGCGGTTTTGCCTGCCCCCATCGCGGAGATTACCGTCGCGGACCCGGTGACGGCATCGCCCCCGGCGTAGACTCCCTCGCGGCTGGTCGCCCCTGTCGTCTCATCCACGACTATTCCGCCGTGCCGGTTTACCGTCAATCCTTCGGTAGTGGATTTTATCAGAGGGTTTGGGGAAGTGCCGATAGCCATAACCACTGTATCCACATCAATGGTGAACTCGCTCCCCGGCACCGGAACAGGCCTCCTGCGCCCGCGTTCGTCCGGCTCACCAAGCTCCATCTTAATACATTCTAAGGCCCTTACAAAACCGTTTTTGGGATCTCTGGGATTTTCCGGATTACTGTATCCCAAAACCTTGACAGGATTATTTAGGAGCATAAACTCTATTCCCTCTTCCATGGCGTGGTCCACTTCCTCCCTCCTCGCGGGGAGTTCCTCCATAGAGCGCCGGTATACTATATACACTTTCTCTGCCCCCAGACGCAGGGCAGTGCGGGCAGCGTCCATGGCCACGTTTCCCCCGCCTACAACCGCCACCCTGCCGCCTTTCATTATCGGCGTCACGGGATCATCCAGATAGGCCTTCATCAGGTTTGATCTGGTAAGGAACTCGTTGGCAGAATAGACCCCCTTCAGGGCCTCTCCGGGAATTCCCATAAAATTTGGCAGTCCTGCGCCGGAGCCTATGAATACGGCCTCATATCCGTCCTCAAACAGCTCATCTATGGTCAGGGTCTTTCCGATAACCACGTTGCGCTCGATTTTAACCCCCAAGGCCTCTAGATTCTCCACTTCTTTTCTGACTATATCCTTGGGCAGCCTGAACTCTGGAATTCCGTATACCAAGACGCCACCAGGGGTGTGCAGGGCCTCAAAAACGGTCACGGTATAACCCATGCGCGCAAGATCCCCCGCGCATGTCAGGCCAGAGGGACCAGAACCAACTATTGCCACGCGGTGGCCATTAGGCTTTGGCATCTGCGGTTTCTCAGAAACATGGGCATTATGCCAGTCAGCCGCAAACCGCTCCAGTCTGCCTATCCCGACACTTTCGCCCTTTATTCCTCTCACGCAGTTTTTTTCGCACTGGGTCTCCTGGGGACAGACCCGTCCGCAGACCGCCGGCAGACTGGAAGAGCGCGCCAGGACCCTATAGGCGCCTTCAAAATCGCTTTCCCTTATTTTACCTATAAACTCCGGGATATGGATATTCACGGGACAGCCGTTGACACAGGGCATGTTTTTACAGTTCAGGCAGCGCATGGCCTCGTCTAAGGCCGCTTCCTCAGAATATCCCATTGCGACTTCATTGAAGTTATGCGCCCTTAACAGAGGGTCCTGCGTTGGCATTGGATTTTTTACGGGACTCATATTAGGCATCTAAACTTTCTCCCCTCTCGATAAGCTTACAGGCGGCGTCATAGGCGCGGCGCTCAAAGTCTCTGTACATCGCACCTCTTGACATTGCCTCGTCAAAATCCACCTGATATCCGTCAAAATCGGGACCGTCGACGCAGGCAAATTTTGTGACCGCATTTCCGTTTTCATCATGGAGTGTCAGCCTGCACCCGCCGCACATGCCTGTGCCGTCTATCATTATGGGATTCATTGAGACCACGCACGGAATACCGGTGGGTCTTGTCGCCTCAACCACGAACTTCATCATGATCAGCGGTCCGATGGCTATGACCTCGTCAAAAGTCTCCCCCGCTCCAAACATCTCGTTAAGCGGAACACAGACATTTCCCCTCTCTCCATAGCTGCCGTCATCGGTCATCACATAAAGTTTGTCAGAACAAGCCCTGAACTCTTCCTCCAAAATCAAAAGATCTTTAGAGCGAAAACCTATTATGGATGTCACGTCCGCTCCTAAGTCATGGAGCTTTCTAGCGACAGGCAGGGCAATGGCGCATCCCACCCCTCCACCAACAACACACACCTTCTTCAGCCCCTCTGTCTTTGTGGGAACCCCAAGGGGCCCGACAAAATCCGCAAGGGAGTCGCCCGTGTTTAGCTGGTTTAACAGCAGGGTCGTGGCGCCAACTATCTGATAAATAATACTGACAGTCCCCGCATCTCTAACGTATCCCGCTATGGTCAGGGGGATACGCTCGCCATCCTCGTTAACCCTTAGGATAACAAACTGGCCGGGCTCCGCCTTTCTGGCCACAAGCGGAGCATAGATCTCCATCCTTGTCACCGTGGGGTTCAGCGGAACCTTTTCTCTGATCTCGTACATAGAATCCATCCTTTCCCAATTTAGAGGCTTGAATATTTATCTATAAGGTCAGCTTTAAGTCTCTCTAATCCCTCTTCCGTGAAGGGAAAATCGTCCTCTGTTTTTTCTCTCGCCAGTTCAAAACAGACATCCTCCCTCCATGTCCAAAGCTTCAGCCTCGCATTCTCTCTGTCCGGGGCAATCCGGTAACGCAGGAAGCTGCCGGTAAGTGGGTTTTTTGTGCGGCTCCCTGTGAAATTATTTCCCTCGGAATAATAGACCAGCTCCTGCACGTCCATTTCCTCTTCCAAATATGTCAATCCCTTCTTTTTCAAATGGTCTCAGATTCCCTCTACAAACTCCCGAAACCTCGGGAGCATCCCGATCTTGTCAGGGACGTGCGGCGGCATCTGCAAAATATCATGCCCGGGGAAGATATTCCCCTCCACCAAAAGCGGTCCGTCCGGGGTCACGGCCACGTCCCAGCCGACATATCCTGTCTGCGGAACGACACGCGCGGCTTTTAAGCAAATCTGCATAGACTCATCCCAAAACGGCAGCTTAAGCCCTGTGATTTGACTGCCTGTCATCGGGTGGACGTCATAGGAATTCCCGTCCTTATCATAGCCGCAATATTTCACCACGCCGGTCAGAAGATCAACCGGTGCGGCCATGCCGCCGGAATTTATGTTATCGACCACCTCTCCGCCGTTTCCTATCCTGATAAAGGCATAGACTATATGCGGCTCTCCCTTTGTGAAGACGGTCACAATACGGTAGGTATTGATGGCATAAGGGTAGAGACTCTCCAGCACAGGATGGGGAATGATAACCTGCTCTAAGACGCCGGTATCTCTGCTCTTAAGATAATCATACATTTTTGAAAGATTCTCATAATCTGCTTTTCTAAGCTTCTCCACACCCTGCCCGCACGAGCCCTCAAGCGGTTTGGCGACAACCTCTTCTTTGTTTTGCATAAACCCGGTGAAATCGGCCAGGGACGCACTGCGAAAGTCCAAAATATCGCGCTTTAGAAAGTCAGAGAAAATGGAGCAGAAATCCGCCTTATTCTCAAAGCAGTGGTCATAGGCGGGGTCATCCAGCAGCTTTACCAGCCTGTTATTCACCCCTCGCGTCACATACGTCGCGCGCTGCTGAGGGGTCAGGTTATAGAACTCGCAGAGCTCGTAATCTCTATAGCCCGCGCCGTAACGAACCCCGCATTTTACGATGTCGCAAAAAAGCCATAGCCGGGAACGTCCCGTCTTTTCATGAAGCCGTCCCACCGTGGAAAAAAGCGCCTTATAATCCATCTCTAGAATTCTCTTAAACAGGTAGCGAAAATTCCGCATGAACATCCCCCCAGACGATTTCCGCAATTTATGCCGTAACGGTAAACTGTACCATTTAATAATCGCTTCCACGCGGATAAGCATATCATGTAAAAAGCTAAAAATCAACCTTTTGCCGGAACTTGCCTTCAAATTCCTCTTAAGTAACTATTAACAGAGAGCGAAAAAGACCCCCGCTTTTAGGCAGGGGTCCCTGGAATCAAAGCGTAGATTACTTCATTCCCTCATACACCGCAACGGCGCAGGCGACAGTCGCGCCGACCATCGGGTTATTGCCCATGCCGATTAGTCCCATCATCTCCACGTGGGCGGGAACTGAAGAGGAACCGGCGAACTGTGCATCGCCATGCATGCGGCCCATGGAGTCGGTAAGCCCGTAAGAGGCCGGGCCTGCAGCCATATTGTCGGGATGCAGGGTACGGCCGGTACCGCCGCCGGACGCTACAGAGAAGTACTTCTTCCCGTTTTCTCCTGCCCACTTCTTGTAGGTGCCGGCGACCAGATGCTGGAAACGGGTGGGGTTGGTGGAGTTTCCTGTAATGGATACATCCACACCCTCATACTTCATGATAGCCACGCCCTCAAGCACGTCATTCGCTCCATAGCACTTGACTGCCGCGCGCTCACCGTCAGAGAAGGCCCTCTCCTCTAGGACATTGAGCTCTCCGGTAAAGAAATCATAGTCAGTTTTTACGTAGGTAAAGCCGTTTACCCTTGAGATTATGTAGGCGGCGTCCTTGCCAAGACCGTTCAAGATAATTCTCAATGGTTCTTTGCGGGCGCGGTTGGCCGTCTTTGCGATTCCAATTGCTCCCTCGGCAGCGGCGAAACTCTCATGCCCCGCGAGGAAGGCAAAACATTTGGTCTCGTCCCTAAGCAGCATCGCGCCGAGATTGCCGTGTCCCAAGCCAACGTTGCGCTGCTCTGCCACAGAGCCGGGAATGCAGAAAGCCTCCAGCCCGATACCAATCGCCTCGGCTGCGTCCGCCGCGGTCTTCACGCCCTTTTTGATGGCTACGGCACAGCCGAGAGTATATGCCCAGCCTGCGTTTTCAAAGGCGATGGGCTGTACGCCCTTCACTATATCATAGGGATCGAAGCCCTTGCTGTTGCAGAGCTCCTTTGCCTCCTCCAGGGAAGCGATGCCGTATTCGGCAAGACACTTCTCTATTTTGGGCATTCTTCTTTCCTTGCCCTCAAAGATGACATCGTTTGCCATTATGTTATCCTCCTATTAGCTTTTTGAAATCACTCATCGCGCGGGTCAATGTACTTAGCCGCGCCGTCATATCTGCCGTACTGGCCGATATTATTCTTATACGCCTCATCAGGGGAAACGCCGTGGCGGATGTCTTCCAGCATTTTACCCACACGCACGAACTGATAACCTATAACTTCTCCCTCTTCATCCAGAGCCATCTTGGTGACATAGCCCTCCGCCATCTCCATATAGCGGACGCCCTTAAGCCCGGTGGAGTACATCGTACCAACCTGGGAACGCAGGCCCTTGCCAAGGTCCTCCAGCCCGGCGCCGATGGGCAGACCGTCCTCTGAGAAAGCCGTCTGGCTGCGGCCGTAAGCCAACTGTTTGAAGATTTCCCTCATTGCCACGTTAATGGCATCACAGACCAAGTCGGTATTGAGACACTCCAAAAGCGTCTTGCCCGGGAGGATTTCGGCCGCCATAGCGGCAGAGTGGGTCATTCCAGAGCAGCCAATGGTCTCAACCAGCGCCTCCTGCACAATGCCCTCTTTTACGTTCAAAGTCAGCTTGCAGGCGCCCTGCTGCGGTGCGCACCAGCCAATACCGTGAGAGAGACCCGAGATGTCCTTGATCTCATAAGCCTTTACCCATTTACCCTCCTCCGGGATTGGCGCCGGGCCGTGATGCGGACCCTTTTTCACCGTACACATTTTTTCCACTTCCTGGGAATAGTTCATAGTCGGTACTCCTTTCGGTTTTCTCTGCGCTCACCTTCCCTTGGCAGGCGCTAACTCTGCTCTTATTATATATGAATCTCCTAGTTTATTCAAGACCTGGGAAAGTTTTTTTCGCAATTTTGAGGTTTATTTTTCGGCGCCGAAAAACCATTGCTCCATTCCCGCGCCTCCGTCCTCGCTTGGACGCCTCCTAAAGCCGAACTGTTCGTAAAAACTTTCTCTGCCCTTGGCAGAGAGCAAAATGACCTTGACCCTCCAGCCGGGCTTAAGCTCTGATTTCAGCGCGGTCAGGAGCTTCGCCACCATGGTGGTGCCCAGCGCTATCCCCTGATACTCTGGAAGTACCACAACATCCGAGAGATAGGCGACATAGCTGCCGTCCCAGAGGAGCCTCGCCATGCCTACAGCCCTTCCGTTTACCCTGGCCGAGACCAGCTTAAAGGCGTTTTTCAATCCGTTTTCCGCCTGCTCTTTGGGAAACTCTGGCCATCCCGTGGAAGTCCGCAGCGCCAGATAGTCCTCTACTGAGAGCGAATCCTCCCAGATGATCTCATCCATTTCCCATCACCTTGACCATCACAGCCTTTTGGGCGTGCAGGCGGTTTTCCGCCTCCTCAAATATTTCCGCGGCGTGCGCCTCAAAGATCTCCTCTGTAATCTCCTCCCCTCTGTGTGCGGGCAGGCAGTGCAGAACCATTGCGTCAGGTGCGGCGAGAGACATGAGACGGGCATCCACGCAGTAGCCCTCGAAGGCAGCCTCTCTCTCCCTTCGCTCCTTTTCCTGCCCCATAGAGGTCCAGACATCCGTATAGACTGCGTCCGCCCCTACGACTGCTTCCTTTGGAAAGGCCGTGATCTCAAATCTGTCGCCGTAAGCCGCGGCAAACTTCAGAATCTTTTCAGGCGGGCGGTAGCCCTCAGGACAGGCGACCGATACCCGCATCCCTGTCTTGAGGCCCCCCACTATCAGGGAATTCATCATATTATTTCCGTCGCCGATAAAGCAGAGCTTCTTTCCCGTTAGGGACCCCTTTTTCTCGCGGATGGTCTGCAAATCAGCAAGGACCTGACACGGGTGGCAAAAATCCGTTAGTCCGTTTATGACGGGGACAGAGCCGTACTCTGCCAGGGCCTCCACCTCATCCTGGCCGAAAGTGCGGATCATAATTCCGTCCACATAGCGGGAAAGTACACGGGCGGTATCCTGGACCGGCTCGCCCCGGCCAATCTGCGACCCGTCAGAGGAGAGTACCACCGCATAACCTCCAAGCTGGTTGATACCGACCTCAAACGAGACCCTTGTTCTCGTGGAGGATTTCTCAAATATCATGCCAAGACATTTCCCCTTAAGTATGTGGTGGGCTATGCCGGCCCTGTTTTCAGCCTTAAGTTTGTCGGCTAGGTCCAAAATCTCGGTGATCTCCTCTCCCGTAAGATCCAGCAGTTTCAGCAGGTGTTTCATCTCATTTTCCCCCTTCTTAACTAAATTTTCTCAGGACGTTTTCAAATAAGGCAAATCCCTCGTCGATCTCGTCATATGTTATTGTAAGTGGAGGCAGGAAACGGACGGCCTCTTTAGCCGTCAGGACCAGCAGGCCTGATTTTGCACAGGCTGTCATCACCTCATGGGCATCGGCTCCATTTCTGAGTAGAATTCCCAACATCAGTCCCCTGCCCCTCACGGTTTCCACGCCATCCATTCTGAGGAGCCTTTCTCTCATATACTCCCCTTTCTCTCTTACGGATTCAAGAAATCCGGGGGCGGTTACCCGCCTTATAACCTCCCTGGCCCCGGCTGCCGCCATCGGGTTTCCCCCAAAGGTAGAGCCGTTTTGTCCTGCTGAGAGTACATCCTTCAGTTTTTCGCTGACCAGGCAGGCTCCCATGGGCAGGCCGCCCGCTATCGCCTTCGCGCTTGTAACCACGTCCGGCAATATCCCGCATCTCTGGTAGCTGTAGAAGTATCCCGTCCTGCCAATGCCCGTCTGCACCTCGTCGAGAATCAAAAGCACGTCCCGCTCTCTGCACAATGCGATCGCATCCCGCAGGAACTGATCGTCCATCGGGACGACCCCGCCCTCTCCCTGGACGGTTTCCATCATAAGCGCACAGACGGAGGAGTCAATAAGATTTTCGAGACTCTCAATATCGTTTGGCTTAGCATAGACAAAACCGGGCGTCAGGGGGAGAAAATTCTTGTGAAAACTCTCCTGGCCCGTGGCTGCAAGGGTGGTGAGCGTCCTCCCATGGAAAGAATTCTCCAGCGTGACGATCTTATAAGCTCCGCGCTTTTCCCCGTATTTCCTGGCGATTTTCACAGCACATTCATTGGCCTCCGCACCGGAGTTGCAGAAAAACACCCGCTCCATGCCGGAGACCTCGGCCAGCTCTTTAGCCAGGGCAGTGGTCTCCGGAGAATAGTAGTAGTTGCTCATATGCTGGATTTTCTCAGCCTGCCCGCTCACTGCCCTTACCCAGCCCGGGTCGGAATACCCCAAAACGTTTACGCCTATGCCGGAGGTAAAGTCTATATATTCCTTTCCATCAACGTCCCATGCCCTTGCATTTTTTCCCCTCTCAAGGGCAACGTCCACACGGCCGTAAGTTTGCATGACAGCTTTTCTGTCACAGTTTTTTATCTCTTCGAAATTCATATCTTCTCTCCCTCTCAGAAGTTCAGTAGAGCATTGTCCCAATGCCCTCGTCTGTGAAGAGCTCCACCAGAATTGAGTGCGGAATTCTCCCGTCTATGATATGGGCCCTGCCCACTCCCCTGCGCACAGCATCGGCGGCGCAGTCAATTTTTGGTATCATCCCGCCCGTTATCACACCCTCACGCTTGAGTCTGCCGACATCTCCCACGCGGAGAATCGGGATAACGCTGTTCTCATCTGTCTTATCCCTCAACAATCCCCTCACGTCCGTCAGGAGAATCAGCTTCATCGCGCCGATCTCAGCGGCTATTCTCGCCGCGGCTACATCGGCGTTTACGTTAAAGACCTCCCCGTGGTATCCCGCCGCAATGGTAGAGACCACGGGAATATACCCGTTTTTAGCGGCGTCACGGAGAATATCAGCGTTTACCTCTCTTATTTCGCCGACATATCCTAAATTCTCATCAAGCATATCCGCCTTGAGAAGGGAGCCGTCCAGGCCGCAGATGCCCAGCGCCCTGCCCCCTGCGTCCTCTAGAAGCTGAACCAGGTCCTTATTCACCTTTCCGGCAAGAACCTGCTCTACTATATCCATCGTCTCCTTATCCGTAAAACGCATTCCGTTTACGAAATGGCTTTCCTTGCCTATTTTTTCAAGCATGGAATTTATTTCCGGTCCGCCGCCGTGAACCAGAACTACATTTATCCCCACAAGCTGCATCAGAACGATATCGCTCATCACCGCACTCTTCAGGTCTCTGTCCAGCATGGCATTGCCGCCGTATTTTACCACGACAGTTTTTCCCGCATATCTCTTGATATAGGGCAGAGCCTGCACCAGTACCCGCGCCCTCTCGGCGTTAGATATGTCCAAGTAAAATGCCTCCTAAGATAAAGCAAGTAAAATTGTAACCACCATAAGTACATAGAGCCCTACTGCGGTAAGATTGCAGATCACACCCGCAAGCAAAACCCTTCTGTGAACTTTTCCCGCCCCGAATTTCCCTGCCAGGGGATAGCCCAAAAGCCCCACAAGCAGCAGACAGGCGGTGATAAGGCCGGCCTCCGGCGTCATGATCAAATCAAGATTGACAATACCGGCAACCACCAACCAGGTTATATTGATCAGCAGTATTACGCCCCAGAAAAGTGAGAGGAGGGATGCCAGCTTTTTTATCTTGTCGTCTTTCTCGTCCATGAAGATTCCCTCAGGTCCGGTAGTCGCCGTTTATCCTAACGTAGTCGTAGGTGAGGTCGCAGCCGTATGCCTCAGCGCTGCTGTCTCCGCTATGCAATTGCAGCAGTATCGTAATCTCCTTCGCATGCAAAACCTTTGAGGCCAGATTCTCATCAAATGCCAGCCCAAGTCCATCCCTGCAGACGAGGATTGAACCGTTTGCGCTCGCAAAACTGACGTCTATTTTATCAACATCCAGCGGGACCCCGGCATAACCTGCGGCGCAAAGCACACGCCCTGCGTTGGCGTCCTCCCCGAACATCGCGGCCTTTACAAGAGAGGAGCCGGCAACGCTCTTGGCTACCCTCCTCGCGACTGTAAGATTTTCAGCTCCCTCCACTTTTACAGTGAGAAGTTTACTTGCCCCCTCTCCGTCGGAAGCCATTTTGCGGACCAAAACTCTGCATAGCTCCGTCAGGGCTTTCTTAAATAGGAAGAAATCTTCATTTTCGGTTTCAATGGGGGGATTCCCCGCTAAGCCGTTTGACAAAACCGCAAAGGTATCATTGGTGGAGGTGTCGCCGTCAACTGTTAGCATATTGAAGGTTTCGTCGGCGGCATCTCTTATGGCCTTCTTTAACAGGTTGGATGCGATCGCACAATCCGCAGTGACAAAGCAAAGCATGGTCCCCATATTGGGATGTATCATACCGCTGCCCTTGGATATGCCGCCAAGGGTAACGGTCTTCCCGGAAAGCTCTATCTCAAGCGCAGTCTCCTTGGGAAAGGTATCCGTAGTCATTATAGCCCTGGCAGCAAGCGCAGAACCGTCTTTGGAAAGGGAGCCGACGAGTTTTTCCCCCGCAGCCTCTATGGGTTCTATCGGCAGCGGCTGGCCTATTACCCCCGTTGAGGCAACCAGCACATCCTCATCTTTTATTTTAAGCAGCTTAGAGACGAGCCCGCACATCCTCCTTGCCTTTTCAAAGCCATCAGAATTGCATGCGTTCGCATTTCCCGAATTCGCAATGACCGCCTGCGCAATACCGTCTTTAAGATGTTCTGCGGAGAGCTGTACAGGCGCAGCCTTTACAAGATTTTGCGTGAACACTGCGGCAGCGGAGCATGGAACCTCGCTGTAGATCAGCGCAAGGTCCTCTTTTTCTCCGCGGGGTTTAACCCCTGCCCTTACCCCGCTTGCAAAAAAACCTTTCGGCGCGGTGACACCGCCCTGGATAAACTCCATGAAAAATCCTCTTTTCTACACTATATGGCTTCCGGCAGGAGGGTAAGTCCCGCCGTCTCTTCTATTCCGAATGCAAGATTCATATTCTGTACCGCCTGCCCGGCGGCGCCCTTGCAGAGATTGTCAAGAGCGGAGATCGCTATAAATGTCTGGGTGTGGGGATCTGCAAATAGAGAGATATCGCAAAAATTCGTCGCGCGAACATATTTAATGTTGGGAACCTCTCCCTGGGGCAGAAGCCTGATGAAAGTCTCGCCCCCGTACATTTCCCCATAGGCGGCGTAAAGATCGCCAAGCGAAACTCCGGGTCTCAAGCGTGCATAGCAGGTCGCGAGAATCCCCCTGTTCACGGGAAGCAGGTGCGGAACAAAGGTCAGTTTTACGCTTGTGCCGGTAAGCTTTCCGAGAGTCTGTTCTATCTCCGGGGTGTGTCGGTGTTTTGCCACCTTATAAGCGGTGAAACTCTCGTTGAGTTCAGGGTAGTGGTTTGCCTGTGTGGGCGTCCTCCCCGCCCCGGTAACGCCCGACTTACAGTCGGCTATAATGCCGTCTCTCTCTACCAGCCCGTCTATCAGGGCAGGGGCGAGAGCCAGCGGCACGGCAGTGGCGTAACAGCCGGGGTTCGCAATGAGTTTGGCCTTAAGGATCTTCTCCCTAAAAAGTTCCGGAAGTCCATAGACCGCCATTTCGTGAAGTCCTCTGTTTGCATATTCTCCGCCGTACCAGGCCCTGTATTCCTCTTCGCTCTCCAAGCGGAAATCTGCGCCTAAATCTATAAATACTTTACCTGAGTTTAAGCAGATCTCCGCAATTCTCTCTGAGAGTCCTGAGGGAACTGCGGCAAAAATCACATCAGATTTTTTTACTGTCTCATCCTCGTCCTCGCAAATCAGGTCCAAAATTCCCCTAAACGCGGGATATACGGAGGAAAATCTCTGTCCCTGAAAACTTCTTGAACTCACCGAGACTATCTCAGCCCCGGGGTGGCCGAGAAGAATCCTGCAGAGCTCGGTGCCGGCATAGCCCGTGGCGCCAATTATTCCCGCCCTTATCCTATCCATTTTGGTTTTCCTCCATAGGCTCTTCTAAAATCTTCAGAACTCGCTCCGCTTCCCGCCTGACATTCTCCGGGGAGGGCCCTCCTATAACAGTCCTGTCCCCCACGCATTTATCAAGATCGATCGCCTCATATACTCCTTCGTCAAAATCCGGACAGAGTTTTTGATATTCTGAAAGCGGGAGGGTTTCCAAAGTTTTTCCCTGTTCTATACAGACTGCGACGAGCTCTCCCGTCAGTTTATATGCTGTACGAAACGGCAGGCCCTTTTTTGAGACCAGGTAATCCGCGCAGTCGGTGGCGTTGATAAATCCCGAGGAGGCGGCAAAGCGCATATTTGCAGTATTTACCTTCATCGTCTCAAGCATGGGAATAAGCGGGGTAAGACAGAGGCTGAGAGTATCAACGGCGTCAAAGACTGCCTCCTTGTCCTCCTGCAGATCCTTGTTATATGCCAGCGGAAGCCCCTTTAGAACTGTAAGGATATTTACCAGGTCCCCGTAGACCCTTCCGCTCTTGCCACGTATCAGCTCTGCGAGGTCCGGGTTCTTCTTCTGCGGCATGATGCTTGAGCCCGTGCAGAAGGCGTCGTCAAGTTCGATGAAGCGAAATTCCCAAGAGCTGTACAGGACCAGTTCCTCAGCCAATCTCGACAGATGCGACATGCAGAGACTTGAGGAAAATATCAGTTCGGCGCAAAAATCCCTGTCAGAGACAGCGTCCAAACTGTTATGGGATATTTCTGAAAAGCCGAGAAGCTCCGCGACTCTCTCCCTGTTTAACGGATAAGTGGTACCCGCAAGGGCACCGGCCCCAAGCGGAAGCACGTCCATGCGCCTTAACGCGTCCTCAAATCGGGAGATGTCCCTTAAAAGCATCTCGCAGTAGGCCAGGAGGTAATGCCCAAAGGTTACAGGCTGCGCCCTCTGCATGTGCGTATATCCCGGCATAACGGCATCGGCATAAGCCTTTGCCTGCTTTGCCAGCACGCGGATGAGATCCCTCAACTGTCCCAGCAGGGGCTCGCACCGGTTTTTGAGATATAACCTGATATCCAGCGCCACCTGGTCGTTTCTGCTGCGCGCGGTATGAAGGCGTTTTCCGGTATCTCCAAGTCTGGACGTAAGCTCTTCCTCTATGAAGGTGTGGATATCCTCTGCGTCCGGGTCAATAGATAGAGATCCGCTTTCCAAGTCGCTTAGAATGCCTTTAAGCCCCAAAATTATCTTTTTGCTCTCAGAGGCCTCAATTATCCCCTGTTCTCCAAGCATTTCGGCATGGGCGATAGAGCCCAGAATATCCTCCCTAAACATACGGCTGTCAATGGAGATGCTGGAATTAAAATCGTTCGTCTTGGGATCAGGCTCTTTAGAAAAGCGGCCTTTCCAAAGTTTCATTTTATTTTTATCTCCCTTGTCCCGTATTATTCGTATTTAAGCCCCTTCTTCGCCTGGACCTTTATTGGAAGGCCAAAGAGGTTGATGAACCCGGCGGAATCCTTCTGGTCATAGACCTCGTCCTCGTTAAACGTGGCGATGTCCTCATCGTAGAGAGAATAAGGAGAAGTCACTCCGGCGTCTATGATGTTTCCCTTATATAGCTTTAGCGTCACGTCTCCCGTGACTGTCTCCTGGGTGGAGTCTACAAAAGCCGAGAGAGCTTTCCTAAGCGGGGTGTACCACTGGCCAAAATATACCAGCTCTGCGAATTTTAGGGCCACCTGCTGCTTGTAGTGGTAGGTGTCGCGGTCCAGGCAGAGCTCCTCAAGCTTATTGTGCGCGTGGTAGAGGATGGTTCCTCCCGGGGTCTCATAGACTCCGCGGGACTTCATCCCCACAAGGCGGTTCTCCACAATGTCCGCAATGCCTATTCCGTTTCTTCCCCCAAGCTCGTTTAACTTTGAGACCATCTCCGCACCGGAAAGATTTTCTCCGTCTAGCGCTGTCGGTATACCCTTTTCAAAATGCAGCGTGATTTTCTCGGCCCTGTCAGGCGCAAGCAGCGGGGAGACGCTCATCTCCAAAAAACCGGGCTTTTCCAATTTCGGCTCGTTTCCCGGGTCCTCCAGGTCAAGCCCCTCATGTGAGAGGTGCCAGAGATTTTTGTCTTTAGAATAGTTCGTCTCTCTGTTTATCCTCAAGGGGATATTATGCGCCTCGGCATAGTCTATCTCCTCCTCCCTGCTCTTTATGTCCCAGACGCGCCATGGGGCGATTATTGTCATATCCGGAGCGAACGCCTTTATTGCCAGCTCGAAACGGACCTGGTCATTGCCCTTGCCCGTGCAGCCGTGGCAGATGGCGTCGGCGCCCTCCTTCTTGGCTATCTCCACTATTCCCTTTGCGATAATCGGCCTGGCGAAGGAAGTCCCCAAAAGATATTTGTTCTCATAGACCGCGCCGGCCTTTAGGGTAGGATAGACATAGCTCTGCACAAATTCTTCCTTTAAATCAAGAATATATAATTTGGATGCGCCTGTCCTCTTCGCCTTTTCCTCCAAGCCGTCAAGTTCCGTCCCCTGCCCTACGTCGGCAGAGACGGCTATGACCTCACAGCCATCATAGTTTTCCTTAAGCCACGGGATGATTACGGAGGTATCAAGGCCGCCGGAATAGGCAAGCACAATTTTTTTTATTTCCTTTGACATCAAATCTACTCCTTTGCATTTTGTTCGGTACAAAGATATTATACACGGTTTTTCCGGAAAATCAACCCTTTTTTGAATATTTATTCATAATATTGGTATTTTTGTCTCTTGTCTATATTTTTTCGGCCAAAGAGAAAGCGCGGGGAGATACTCTCACCGCGCGAAATACGGCAGAGCCTTTCTCTACTTTTTGAAGTGCCTTGGCATGTATTTAACTTGCGGCGGCCTTTGTTCTACGCCATCAGCAAAACTTGAAGAAAGCTCTCGGTTCGCCTTTTTGCGGTCTTGCGAAATTTTCTTATTCTCTTCCGATTTGCATGCGATCGCATGGGAAAGTTTTTCTTTCTCTCTGTTAGGCAGCAATAGCTCGAGAGTTCCCAGTACCGCCGCTAAAATTCCGCCTGCGATACTTACCAGGACACCTAGCACAGACGTGGAAGAAATCTGCGACAAAACGTCTGCCGCTTCCGGCGCGGATGCGAAACTCTCAAGTGCGGTCCTGATTACGGAAAACTCTTCAGAATAATGTTTAAATGAGAGAATGACATCTGCAGGGAGGAGAGAAGACGGAAGACTTATAGCCATCGTGAGGATGATAAAGCCCAGAAGAAGAAGGACCCCAAGCCCGCCGTTTACGCATAGGGAGAATTTGTTCTCCCTATGACCTCCCGCCAGGGCAAAACTAAAGCCGGAAATAACCAGAACGAAGACGACGATTGCGCAAAGCAAAGCCACCTTTAGCATCTCTGATAAAAAGGTCCGTACATCTGCAAGACTAAAGACCTCTACGTTTTGGTCGGGTATCTGCCGGGAGAGGACTTTGTCCAATGAGTATATGGCGGAATATGCCATGTCCGGCATAAAAGGCTGCGGCTGAGATTTGACGGAAAAGACTGCGGCGCTGCCGGCGCTTTCGGAAAGCTCTATACCTCTTGCAAATTCCTGGGGAAGTATAATTTCCCCCAGCTCGGGGTCGGGGTTCGTGTTCACCATTAGCCAGGTATCGTCCTGATACTCCTGGGTTTGGACCTCTTTTATCCTCCCGCCGGCTACCGGAATCTTTGTGGCGTACTGGATGATATTAAGCCCGTATCCGGCACCTCCCTTTAGCACCGGAAAAATTTCCCCATTCTCTTCCAGATATTCTATGCTGTACTGAGAGCTGTCCTGCTCCTCTACCTCGTCATCCTCCAGAGAGGTTGACCCGCCCCAGGTGTAGAAGAAGTGGGCCCCCTGCTCATCCCAGAATAGGACATCTATATCAAGGTCTTCCCCGCCGGAAAAATATTTCACCGCAGGGATCATCTGGTCCTCAATCCTCATGGAGAGAAACGTGCAGGCGATCAGCAGCCAGAGCACCAGTGCCGCAGCGCAAATGACCATTTTCCTCACGTCATTTCACCTCCGCCAGCACAATACCCTCAACAAGGTCGCGGTTGAAATAGGCGAAAAGCAGAAACGCCGGCAGTATCACGAGAATACAGCATACAAGCTTGATTGTGGCATCTGCCGGAGGCTGATATGCCAGCGCTACAGAGAGCGGATACTGCTCTACATTCTTAAGGTAGGCGATGGGTTGCTCCACCATGTTCCAGCCGTCTAGGAAGGAGAGAAGCACTACGCAAACCAGCCCGCTCTTGCTCATGGGAAGCACTACTAATCCAAGCACCCTGAAAAGCCCGCAGCCGTCAAGCATGGCCGCGTCTATTACGGAATCCGGAACAGCCCTGAAGCTCTGCGTCAGGATAAACGTCCCTAGCGGGATAAAAATGGAGGGCAAAATCAGCGCGGCATAGGTGTCAAGCAGACCCATGCTGTTTAGAAGTATATAATCCGGAACAAGCGTCACCTGAACAGGGAGGGTCATCAAAATCATCAGAATAAATAGGAGCGCATCCCTGCCCTTAAAATGGTACTTGGCAAAGCCGTAACCGCCGAGTATTGAGACCAAAAGCTGTCCGGCGCAGATCGCCAGACACATTCCCAGGCTTTTCCAAAAGCGGAAAAGATACTTGGGACTGCCAAGGAATACATCATAATAGGCGCGGAGGCTGAAACCATGAGGTGTTATAAAACTTCTTACGAGAATATATACGAAGGGACCTAAGCTTAAGATAATCAAAAATACCGCAACCGCACTGCTTAGAACGCCACGATTCTTTCTCACCTCTTGTACGCCTCCTTCCTGTTGACAAAGGCATAGAAGACGCCGAAAAATACCAGAATTACGATGAGCAGGATAACAGAGGAGGAGGAGAGCCTGCCGTAGTTCATATTCTCGAAGGAGTTGTTTATGAAGTGCTGGAGCATGTAGATATTATTGTTAGGATGCCGGCCACCTATCAGGAAAATCTCCCTGAAACATTTAAAGGCATTTATCACAGCGAAAATAAGCGCAAAGAAAACCGAATACCACATCTGCGGGGTGGTGACATACCAAAACTTTTGCCACGCAGTTGCGCCGTCTATCTCCGCCGCCTCATACTGTTCCTCAGGGATGGTCACAAGCCCTGCCAAAAGCAGGATGACGCTGTACCCGGCGTTCTTCCAAAGATAGAGAAGCATCACTATCCAGAAGGCCTCTGGACGGGATAGCCAGTCCTCTGCGGGAATATGCAGCAGAGCGAGAAAATCATTTAGCAGCCCGCTCTCTGAAAAGAGCAGGTCTACAAGCATAACTGTCCCCGCAACAGGCATAATATACGGGAGTAGGAAAACGGACTTCAGCAGCTGATGCCTCCCCGCCTGCTTCTGCAAAAGCAATGCGATCGCATATGCCGTTATCATTATCAGGGGCAAGCCTATGGCGAGAAACTTCATGGAATTTCCCATGGCGAGCTTATAGGTTGGGTCCTGCATTATGGAGATAAAATTGGAAAGACCCACAAACCTCGCGGAAACTCCGCTTCCCTGAGAAAGGGAGTAGCGTATAACTATCGCCAGGGGAATGGCATAGAACACGATACATCCAAGCATTATGGGGGTTATAAGCAGATATCCCTGGTAATTTTTCTTCACACGGCACCCCTCCAGTCAAGGCCATCTGTTATCGAGCCTCTGCGATGAAAGACAATTATCACTCCACCCTATTTGGCATTATACCATTTTTGATATTAACTTTCAATATGTATATATATATATATATATATATAAGAAATGTTTAATTTTTATTATTTTTGACTGTTTAAAGCAAGCATCTGCTTAAGTCCCGTATATCTCTGGGTTTTGCGGTCGTTTTCAACCATCCTCGCAATGGTGTCGGTATCTCCGACAAGTATCAAAAGCCTGCGCGCCCGTGTTATAGCTGTGTACAGCAAATTTCTGTAACAGAGCTGGAACGGGGGCTTAAGCACGGGTATTATAACCGCGGGAAACTCATTCCCCTGGCTTTTGTGGACGGTCACGGCATAGGCGGGCTCCAGCTCGTCCGCCGCACCGTCAAAATCGTAGAGCACATCCCTGTCGTCTATCCTCACATGTATAGCCCCGCCCGGGCGGTCTATCATGGTAATCACGCCCATATCCCCGTTAAAGATTCCCTGGCCCTGCTCTCCATCGTCGCGCTCCCAGGGGAGGTCATAGTCATTTCTTATCTGCATCACCTTATCCCCCACCCTAAAGAGATTGCCGTCCAGCTTTACCTCTGCCCTGCCCTTTTTGGCGGGATTTACCGCCTCCCTTAAGAGGTTATTCAGCTCTGCTGTGCCAAGTTCTCCCTTTCTTCCGGGACAGAGGACCTGTATATCGGATAGCGGGGAAAAGCCGTAGCTCTTTGGAAGTCTCGCGGAGGCCAGGTCCACGATCAGCTTCTGCGCCGCCTCGGGCTCGCTTTGCGGAAGGAAGAAGAAATCCCCGTCCCTGCGCTTAAGCTGCGGTATCTTCCCCTCGACTACAAGATGGGCGTTTGTAACTATCAGGCTCTCCAGCGCCTGCCTGAAGATCTCCTTAAGCTCTACAGTCGGGAAGAGTCCGCTTCCTATCAGGTCCCCAAGGACATTTCCCGCGCCTACTGAGGGGAGCTGGTCGCTGTCCCCCACCAGGATCAGCCTGCATGAGATAGGCAGCGCCCTGAGCACACTCTCAAAGATATACTCATCCACCATGGAGAGCTCGTCCAGTACAAGGCAGTCGCACTCCAGAGGATTGTTCTCGTTTCTCGTGAATACCGGCTCATCCCTCTCGTTCCAGTCCACCTGAAGGAGGCGGTGAATGGTCTTCGCCTCTCTGCCCGTCACCTCGCTCATTCGCTTTGCCGCCCTGCCCGTCGGCGCGGCGAGGAGGACAGTCTCTCCCGCCCTGCTCAAAAGCTCTATGATGGCGTTTAGGGTGGTGGTCTTTCCGGTTCCCGGTCCTCCGGTGAGAATCAGCACACCCTCTTCAAGGGCCATTCGCACGGCCTCTCTCTGCTTCTCGGCGTATTTTATCCCGCGCTTCTCCTCTATTCTCTCAAGCATTTCAAATGCCCCGGGGATGGCGCGGGACGGCGCGTTTAGCATTGCAAGCATTCTCGCGGCGATATAGCTCTCGCAGGTAAACTGCTTCCTAAGGTATACAAAAACCGGCCCGTCCGCATAACTCTCCTCCACTATCCTAAAACCTCTATTTAGGTTGTATAGGGCGTCGTCCACGACTTCCGCCTCCACCCCGAGATGTTTTGCAGCGGTATCCCGAAGTTTGCCTAGGGGGAGGCAGGTGTGGCCGTTCCCCAGATTATGCCGGAGAACATGCAGGACCCCCGCCTCCACGCGGCTGAGGTCATCTCTTGGTATCTCCATGGATTCCGCTATGGAGTCGGCTATGTCAAAACTGATCTCTATCCCTTCCTCGCAAAGGCAGTAAGGGTCTTCCTGGATCTGCGAGATGGAGTCCTGCCCGTATTCCTTCCAGACTAGGACTGCCTCCTCAGGTCTGACGCCGTATGCCCCGAGAAAGGTCATCAAGTCCTTAATCCCGTATGCCCGCTTCAGCTCCTCCCCTATTTGTTTGGCCTTCTCCTTGGAGATGCCTTTTATCTGGCAGAGGCGGTCCGGCTCTTTCTCCATGACGGTGAGGGCCTTATCGCCGAATTTCTCTATGATTCTCTTCGCCATTGCCGGCCCTATTCCCTTTATCGAACCTGAGGAGAGATATTTGAAAATGGCGGAGGTTGTCTCCGGTCTCAGCCGCTCGAAGGTCTGGGCCTTAAACTGCTCCCCAAAAGAGGGGTGGTTGTCCCACGTGCCGAAAATCCTGAGCTCTTCCCCCTCGCTTACAAACGGGAAACTTCCGACAACGGTGGCAGAGCCGTCGTCAGTTTCAAACTCCAGTACGGTATACTGGTTTTTGTCGTTGTGGAATATCACTCGCTCCACCGTGCCAGAGAGCTCCAACAAACCGTTTTCGGCCAAATTATCCTGTCCTCTCCGCTTTTTTTAATTTTAGCCTGCCCAGCATTTATGGATTTGCCTCTGCCTTCGGCTATCTGAGCCTTTCCACCGCATCTAGGAGCGCGGCGACCCTATTCGTCAGCTCCCAGGGAGATTCCACATCCTCCCTGCCTATCTGCCCGTATGCGGCGAGAGGGCGGTAAATCGGCCGCCGAAGGTTCAAATCCCTTATAATTGCGCCGGGACGAAAATCAAAGACCTGCTCCACAGCCTTCGCTATCAGGTCATCGGGGACCATCCCTGTGCCAAAGGTATCCACGCAAACGCTAAGGGGCCTGGACTTCCCGATGGCGTAGGCTATCTGCACCTCGCACCGGCTGGCCAAGGAGGCTGCAACTATGTTTTTCGCCGCCCAGCGCGCGGCATACGCCGCAGAGCGGTCAACCTTCGTGGGGTCCTTTCCGGAGAAAGAACCGCCCCCGTGATGACCCCAGCCGCCGTAGGTGTCGGCTATTATCTTTCTCCCGGTAAGTCCTGTATCGCCTGCGGGACCGCCCAGCACGAACCTCCCGGTGGCGTTGATAAAGAACTTGGTGTTTTCGTCAATTAGCTCCTTTGGCACTGTGGGCAGGATAACCTTATCCCTGATATCTCTCCTAAGCGTTTCCTGCGAAACATTTGCGCTATGCTGGGCCGAGAGGACGATTGCCTCTATCCTCTCAACCTGCCCGGAATCGCCGTACTGCACTGTCACAAGGGTCTTGCCGTCCGGGAATAGGTACGGCAGGGTCCCGTCCTTACGGACCTTTGCGAGACGTTTCACTATTTTGTGGGAGAGGGAGATGGATAGCGGCATCAGCTCTCTCGTCTCGTCGCAGGCATAGCCGAACATCATCCCCTGGTCGCCCGCGCCGATCTTTGAGATCTCGTCCTCCTCCCCGCTTTTCGACTCCAGTGAGTCATCAACACCCATGGCTATGTCCGGGGATTGCCCGTTTATGGACGTGATTATGCCGCAGGTATTGCCGTCAAAGCTCTTGTCGGCCCCGTCGTAGCCGATCTCGTTTATGACCCTGCGGGCTATCCCCTGGGCGTCAAACACGGCAGAGGCGGTCACTTCCCCCATGATATGGATAATCCCCGTACTGGCCGTAGTCTCTATTGCGACATGCGCCATTGGGTCCTGTTTTAGGATCTCGTCCAGAATGGCGTCAGAGATCTGATCGCAGACCTTGTCCGGATGACCTTCGGTCACCGACTCTGATGAAAAGAACTTCACAATAACTCCTCCTCCCGCACCTATTGCGGACAAATTAAAGTATGGGCAAACAGCCTTTTACGCAAAGAAAATGCCCCCGAGGATTTCCCGAGAGCAAAGAAAGCCTCATCTTTCGGTCCAACATGGACCGCAGGAATTGGCACCTTGCAGCATCCGCCACAGGTTGCCGGGCATCACAGGGCCTGTCCCTCCGCCACTCTCGATAAGGAAGCATTTTATTTTGCTTGCCCTATATTAGCATTGGGGAGAAGTTTTGTCAAGAAATTTTCGCGGCGCCAAAATGCGCACGAAAGCCAAATAAAATCTTACAGAGAAAGAGCCCCTGGGAGCGCAGGGGAAAAATCTTCCCCATAGGGAAAAACCACCTATTTTTTCAGGATTTCCCTTACCCTCTTCTCTATGGCCGCGGCGGTCAGGCCAAACTCCTCAAGCAGCTCTGCCGCAGGACCGGAGTGGCCAAAGGTATCGTTTATGCCAAGCTTGTATACGGGGGTCGGGCACTCCTCAGAGAGATAGGAGGCAACAGCCTCTCCCAGTCCCCCTATGGTGCTGTGCTCCTCGCAGGTGAGAATGCAGCCCGTCTCCAGGGCGGCTTTAAGGATTAGTGTGGTATCAAGAGGTTTAATGGTGTGGATATCCAGCACCCTCGCGCTGATTCCGCTTTTCTCCAGCTCTTCAGCGGCCTTCAAAGCCTCCTGCACAAGAAGTCCCGTCGCGGCTATGGTGATATCTTCACCGTCCTTAAGCTTGATTCCCTTGCCCAGCTTGAAGTCCAGTTTTCCCTCCTCGTGGTAGATGCTCTCCACGGCGAGCCTTCCAAGTCTCAGATAGACCGGTCCGTTATACTCAACCGCGGCCTTTACCGCCGCCTGCATCTCAAAATGGTCGCAGGGATTCAGCACCACCATTCCGGGTATTACCCTCATCAGCGCGATATCCTCAAGGCACTGGTGCGTGGCGCCATCCTCTCCCACTGAAATCCCGGCGTGAGAGCCGACTATCTTCACGTTCAGATGCGGGTAGCCCACTGAATTCCTCACCTGCTCATATGCTCTGCATGCGGAGAACATAGCGAAACTTACCGCAAAGGGGATCTTCCCGGTAGTCGCCAGTCCCGCCGCGACGCCAACCATATTCTCCTCAGCTATTCCGCACTCTATAAAGCGGTCCGGATACGCCTTCCTAAAGCCCTCCACTTTGGTGGCGTCCGCAAGGTCCGCAGTGAGCACCACTATATTTTGGTTTTCCTTTCCAAGTTCTACCAGTTCCTCGCCAAAGCTCTCCCTTGTGGCTTTTTTTATTGCCTCGTTCTTCAATCTAAACACTCTCCTATTTTGCGCGGCCCAAAAGACCGTTTTCCGCATTTATTGTAGAACCATTCTTCCTAGCAAAATATACTCTTTTAAGCGAAATATGTCAAGAAAAAGAGGAACTCCCCGCGATTTTCATAGTATGTTATGTAAAGCTCTACGGCAATATAAAGAAAATCCACTGGACACCAATTGAGATGGGCTAGATGTATATCTCCTCCATCGTATCCAAACAGAGGCAGCCCAGCTGCCCGCCGTTAAAGACGCAGCCGCAGTCGATATCAATGAAACTGTCTGTTTTGAAAAACTTCGCCCTCGGGGTTTCCTCCCCTATCTCCTCGTAGAGAAACGGCGTAGGGGTGTGACCGAGAATCACGTACTTGTCCGGATAGTATACGGTGTCATGTTCCGGACGGCTCCACACAATTTCAGGTTCGGTGTAATCTGAAAGAGGTCTCTCTGGCGCAAAGTTTTCAAGACCCCCGTGGATTAGGACAAATTTTCTTCCGTTTACCTCAAGCTCCCTATAAAGCGGAAGGGAGCTGAGATAATCCATGCTTCGATCTCTCTCATCCTGACTGAGCGTAAGAAAATCCTTGAGAGAGGTACTGCCGCCGTTATAAAACCACAGTTCTATATCACCAGTCTCCTCCTCCGATAGAGTATTCCCCGAATCATTCATATACCGCAGAATTGAGGGAAGCGCTGCAATGGCCATCACCTCATGATTCCCCTTTTGCATCAGCATATTTGGGCGGGAGATAATATCCTTCAAAATTTGAAATCCGCTAGGCCCGCGGTCCAGGACATCTCCCAGAACATACATGGTATCCTGCAAGCTAAAATCAATCCGCTTAAGAAGTCTCCGGTATTTGCCGAAACAGCCGTGAAGATCGGATATCGCGTAGGTCATTTTACCCCCCCTCTTAAATTTCCATATCGCAAGGCCAGAAAGAGATCACCCAGCGCAGCTACTCAGGACCGCGTGAGGATATTATACCGTAAAAAGCGCAAGGCGTCAACAGTAATACTGAACAAATGTTCGATACAGTTTTTGATGATTCCACCGGAGTGCGGTTGAAATCTTTACTGCTTTGACTTACAACATTCCAGGATGGACATGAATTTGAAAGAAGCGTTCGTGATGATTGTCCCTGATAGGGCTAGTTATACTGAGTAAATTGAAGAAGGTCTTGGTTTTTCGAGTTTGTTCCTCTCAAGCATTTTCATCCCCCGTTTCATGCATTTTTATGAGAGGCTCTTATAGGCCCTCCCATATATATGCCAAAACGGGGGTTTTCGTGTCCTGAAAAGGACACATTTTAAAAAATTTGAAGTATTCTATTTTAGAAATAGCACATTAATAAATTAAATAATCTAGCCTGAGTGAGACTTTGTGCGACCTCAGGCACTGAGGAGCGTGTCCACTGTGAAAAAATTAAGA
>CAZRQD010000004.1:0-29452 GCA_964602365.1 uncultured Acutalibacter sp.
TTGATATTTGTGTTTAACAAAGGAGCTGATGTGATTCGCGCGGTTGGTGGTATCATCTGTGTGATTCAACTTCTTCCGCTCATCGGGTCCATTTTCCCCACAGAAGCAGCACTTAGAAAAACCTTTGACAAAAACGGAGTTCGCCGTTAATTTTGCGAATAACGGCATGAATTACAAGGCGGGGGATATCTCTCGCCAAAAATTACCCCCTAAACTTAAAACTTGACAAAAACGCTTTCCGGGTGTAAAATTGCGACAGTAAACCCGGGAAAAGGGAGATTTCATGAAAAAAACTTTTGGGGCGCTGCTTTTAGCCCTTTGTGTTCTGCTCTTTGCCGGCTGTTCCCATGTAGGCGATATAGTTTCCGGCATTGCCAACCAGGGGGAATTCCCTGTGACGATAGGAGATGTCACGGTGAATTCCAAGCCAAGCAAGGGGGTTGTACTCTCGCCAAGCCTCGCGGAGGTCGTTCTGGCCCTAGGGTACGAGACCCAGTTGGTCGCGGTCGGCAACGACTGCGAACAGACGGCGCTGAGTTCTCTTACAAGGGTGAACGGCGCTGACATATCTGTGATAGACGCCTTGGGGGCGGATTTGATCTTGCTTGAGAGCTCTCAGCAGGACGAGGCGCAGGCTTTTAGAAACGCCGGAATGACCGTCCTATGCGTGGACCCCGCCACCGACAGGGAGGACTTCGAGCGCCTGTACGGGGATGTTGCCATGGCATTCGCCGGTAACAGCGGATATGACGCAGGCGTGGAGGTAGCGAGGGGGATTTTCACCACACTGGACGACATAAACCGCATAGTGCCGAAGGACAAGATCACTACAGGGTGCTACCTCTACAACCTGGATGGTTCCGGTGTGACGGGGGATCAGCTGGCCAGTACCGTCATGGGCTACGCCGGGGTTACAAACATCTTTAAGAGCCTGACGGGAGGGGTTTACGATTTCGACTCTCTCAGGTACTCGAACCCCGACGTGATCTTCTGCGCACCCGGCCTCAAGGACGCCATATTAAACGACGAGCGCTTCAGCGCTTTCCGCGCCGTGACAGGGGGCAAGGTTTTCGAGCTGGAGGAGGACTTGGTAAATTTCCAGGGCCGCACAATTGTGACCCTCGCGTACCAGATCTCGGCGAATACCTTCCCCGAACTTCTGGAGAGCGAGGCGGCCTCCGGGACAGACCCGATAGAGAGTATAGACTCTCAGGTGGCCTCGGCAATGGCCACGCCCACCCCCACGCCCGCCCCCTACAATACACTCACCAGGGAGGACGAGAGTGACGAGGTCCTGAGGATGCAGGATAGGCTTAGCGAGCTGGGATATCTTACCGAGGAGTATAACGGCTATTTCGGTGAGGTGACCGAGAACTGCGTGAAGGCCTTCCAGCAGGCAAACGGACTTGAGGCGACGGGCATCGCCGACAACGCCACACTGCAGAAGCTATATTCAGAGGAGGCTGTTCCAGCGCAAGCTGTTCCAACGCAGGCTGTTCCAGCGGGAGAGCAGGGGGAGGAGTCCGCAGGAGACGATCAGCAATGAGCTTTCACATTTGAGAACATATATTAGAAAGCGGAAAAAGAGACGGCCTTTGCCGTCTCTTTTTCCTTTTGCTTGAGGGGTATATTGAGGAGGGTAGAACCAATACCCGGAGGAGCGGAGGAGACCACCCCCCGGATACAGTTTATATTGTAATACAGAATCCGAGAAACTTTGTGACTATATTATGAATAAAAATTGAATTTTTTACGTGTTTAGCCTTCAAATTCACGGGAATTATAATATTAAAGTTACTTTTAAAACGGTAGTTTAAGTAATTTTATGCAAGTTTTTATGATTATAGCATCAAATCCGAGAGCTTTATCTCAAGCGCAAGACCTCTGCGGTAGCGGCCAATATACGTCTTAAATCCCTTCATATCATTCTTGTCGGGGGATAGGGTCACTTCATGGGAATTTGAGAAGACCTTGTTTTTGAGGAAATCCTCCAGGCTCTCTCCATCCTCCCTATCCTTCATATAGGCAGCCAGGAGCGCCATGCCCCACGGCCCGCCCTCTCCGGCAGTCTCCATCACGGCGACGGGTACGCCCAGGGCTCCCGCAAGAAATCTCTGTCCGACAACGGGGGTCTTGAAAAATCCTCCATGGCCGTAGAGCTTATCGATCTCAACACCCTCACTGTCCAGAATCTCCTTGCCTATGGCCAGCGTGGCTATTGAGGAGTAGAGGAGGCTGCGCATAAAATTGGGAAGGGTGTGCCGGCTTTCGGCGCCTCTTATAAACATTGGACTGCCGCTAGGAAGATTTATGACCGGTTCCCCTCCATAGTAGTTGTAGCTTAGCAGACCTCCGCAGTCGGGCTCTCCAGAAAGAGCCTCGCGGTACAAAAGGGTATAGAGCTCGTTTTTGGACAGCTCTTTTCCCGCCTTTTTGAGGAGTTCCCCAAACAGCCCAACCCATGCGTCTATATCAGAAGAGCAGGTGTTTACATGAACCATCGCCACGGGCTTTCCTGCGGGGGTCGCCACCATATCTATTTCGGGGTGGACCTTGGAGAGTCCTTTCTCCAGGACGGCCATGAGAAAGACAGATGTTCCCGCGGAGACGTTACCGGAGCGCGGGGAGACAGAGTTTGTCGCCGTCATGCCTGTTCCCGCGTCGCCTTCCGGCGGGCAGAAGGGTATTCCCGCTTCGAGATCGCCCTCGGGGTCTAATAGCCTTGCACCCTCCTCTGTGAGATTTCCCGCGTGCTGGCCCGCGTATAAAATCCTGGGAAGGATGTCGAGAAGTTTCCACGGGAGATTGTACGGTTCTTTGAGACGGTCAAACTTTTTAACCATCTCGCCGTCGTAGGAGAGCGTTTCCGGGGAGAGCGGGAACATTCCGGCGGCTTCCCCGACGCCTATGACCTTCTCCCCTGTGAGCCTAAAGTGGACATAGCCCTCCAGCGTCGTGAGAAAATCTATCCTCCCCGTATGTTCCTCTCTGGTTTTTACGGCGTGCCAGAGGTGTGCAATGCTAAACCTCTGGGGGACGTTAAAGCCGAAAAGCTCGGTAAGCTCCTCAGCCTCTTCCCCCGTGATGGTATTTCTCCACGTGCGAAATTCCGCAAGCTGATTTGCGTCCTTGTCAAAAGGCAGGTACCCGTGCATCATCGCAGAGACGCCTATGGCGCCGGGGCGCCTTAAGACCACCCCGTATTTTTCCATCACGTCTTTTTTCAGATTCCCGAAGCTCTCCTCTATCCCCGCCCAGACGTCGCTTAGGCGGTAAGTCCAGACCCCGTTTTCAAAGCGGTTCTCCCATACGCTCTCCCCGCTAGCTATGGGGGAGAAATCCTCCCCGATGAGGACAGCCTTTATCCTGGTGCTGCCCAGCTCTATTCCAAGAGAGGTCTTGCCGCTGTTGATCTCACTGCCATTTTTCATCATGATCATCCCTTCAGATTTTTATTTTTTCGCAGGCTTCGGATTTTTCATTTTCGGCTATTCCGCATGCCGCCATTATTATACCGATCAGAATAAAGAAGCAGAACAGGACCCTGGGATAATACCAGATATATTCCACTGCGGATATGAAGAGCAGCCCGACGAGAGAGCTCGCCGCCGCGGTGAGGACAGGACTCATCGAAGTTCCCTTGCGAGAGATCACTGCCTTGCGCAGAACCGAAAAATAGAAGACGAGAAATGTGAGCAGCCCTAAAATTCCCATCTCTATCCAGATCTCCATATAGAGCATATGAGAGTGGGTGGCCGGCGCCGCCCTCTGCACGCAGTATCTGAGATATACCGGTCTGAAGTTTCCCGGGCCGAGACCCAGGCCTATCATGCCGTAATCCCCCAGCATATCAAGCACAGCGCCCCAGATATACAGGCGGTACATATTAGAGGAATCCGCCGTGGAGCCTATCGTCAGTATGCGGTTAAAGACACTCGCGGGCAAGAATGGAATCATACAGAATATTAACAGGAAGAACACCGGCAGAACCCGCTTCTCCCTAAGGAAGAGGAAGGCGACAACTATAAGCGCGAAACTTATCCAGCCAGAGCGGGAATATGTCATAAGCAGCGCAATAACCGGCAGAAGCAGACCGGCAGCGGAGAGCATGCGCTTATATTCCTCTTTCAGGCCCAGGCAGTAGACAGCAGCCACGGGGTAGAGCATGAGAATGATCTCGGCATAGTTATTGGGATTTTCAAATACCGAATAGACCCTGCCGGGCATCCCGCGGTTAAGCTCCAGGTCAGTCAGAGAGGCGTTGGGCTCTACGCCCATAATGCGCTGCACTATGGCGATAACCGCGGAGAATACCACGCCGAAATAGACAAAACCCAGAAGCTTTTGAAGCTGCTTTCCGCTTTTGACAGAGGCCCCTATGACAGCGCAGAGGAGAAAGGCTGAGAGGAAGAAGCTAAAGACCCTCATGGCCTCCCCTCTGTCAGCGGCTATGCCCACGCCGGCAAGCGTGGCAAATGCGAACGCAAGAAAAGGCATCCCCAAACTGCGAAGATTTAGAGCACCCTCATTTTTGACTGCGCTTTTAAAGATCCAGATGAGGAACAGAACTGAGCCCAGAACAAGCGCAAAGACATTCCTCCAGCTCCCGCTGGGGCAGAGCAGGATAAAGAGGATGGAGATTCCCGTGATGAAGGTAAAATCAAACCAGGGGAATCTTTTCGCAAGGTCCCTCCCAAAGGAGAGGAAGAGAGAATCCCCCGTCCCAAAGGTGAGGAGGTTAAAGACGGAATGCAGAAACTTTGAGATACCGGAAAAGAGGGAATCGAATACATGGGCAAAAAAGGAGGTCTCGTATATCTTCCCCTCATCCTTACGGGATTTTAGGAAATTCCCCAGGGCGCTCTCAAGGCATAGGGTTCTGATCCCCCTGTAAATTTTCCTGAGAAAGCGGAAGACAAAACTCTCCAGAAACAGCGCCCAGAACCTCTTTATCAGGCTTAGGGTGAAACTCTCTCTTATTTTTTCCTTGGCGAGGACGGCAAAGGAATTTAAAGCCGAGGTTATCATCTGTCTTCTCCCTACGGTCTTCTTATATCAGAGACGATCAGATACATTTTAGCGTCTCCCGCTCTCAGGGTCATGCTATGCCCCACGCCCAGCAGGAGCCCGTCAACCTCTATGCCGTTTCCTGTATCCTTGGCGTTTAGCGTCGCAGAGAGCTCTACGCTGAGATATCCGTCCCTAGGGGAGACCACTATCGTCCCGTCCGGCAGGTTGGATACGGATCTTGAAGGACCTGTTACGAGGCCAGAGACCGTACCCAAACTTACAGATAGCTCCTCATCCTTTACCGGGGCGCCGTTCTCTATCCTCTCAGCGACAAATTCCGGGACCTCGTCCCCGCTGAAGGTCACGATAAAGGTCTCTGTTTTGTCCCCGCCTGTAAGCTTCTCCACCACGTCTATTCCGCCAAGCCGCAGCGCTATGAAGAGGACGCCGAGAACTATAACGATAAGGAAAATGACATCTACGGCGTTAAACCTCCGCTTCTTTTTTTCCATCCTGCTTTTACCTCCTTGGATTTATCTGACTAGGCAATGGGCAAACTAAAAGAGTTTCACGTGAAACAGTAGAAAATTTCCGGTTTAGACCTCAAAATAGATCTCGCGGGTCTTTCCGAGCATCTCCTCCTGGGAGAAAACAGTCTTTGTCTTTTCCATGGCGGCTTTGCCGAAGTTTTCCCTAAGTTCGGGCCTTTCAAGCAGCTCCTTGATTTTCCCGCTCATCGCCTCCACATCCCCGTAAGGGACGATAAACCCCGCGCGGCCCCCAAGCTCCACAAGGGTGCGGTTGCCGCCGACGTCTGTAGCCACCACGGGGAGAGAGCATGCCATCGCCTCCAAAATGCCGAAGCTCATCGCTTCTTTTTCAGAGCTGTTTAGGTAGATATCGGAGGCTGAGAGGAGCTTGCCGGCGTCCCGCCTGTACCCGGGGAGGAAGAGAATATCAGAGAGCCCCAGGCTTTCCCTAAGATTCTCTATTTTTGAAAACTCCTCTCCCTCTCCGGCTATTATTACTCTAAATGGAATATCCGTTCTTTCTCTTAAGAGCTTTAGACTCTCCAGAAGGAAGGCAAGTCCCTTTTCCGGGGAGAACCTCGCCAGGGTTATGAGAGTGAGCTCGTCCCTTATCCCGAACTCTGAAAGCGCCTCGCGGTCTCTTCCTGGCATTTTTTCCGCGTCTATGCCGTTATAGATTACCTCGACCCGGTCCATGTCCGCACCGTTGGATTTGAGAGACTCCGCACCCTCCTCGCAGAGGGCTATGATTTTATAATCAAACGGGGTGAAGCATCGGTTTAGTATTCTCCAGGGGAGGGGCTGGGAGAGCGTGAGGTGAGAGGTGAAGACCACCCTCGCGCGGTTCCCTAAAAGCTTTGAGATGAGAGCTATATAATTTTCCCTAGGGTACTGCGCGTGGACGATATTATAGCCGCTTTCACGGCAGAGCTTCTTTAATCCGTACGCCGCGCGGATATCGAAGGGACTTCTCATCTTCAGCCTGTGTACCGGAACCCCAAGCCCTTGTATTTTCACGGCCAGTTCCCCGCCCTCGTTATAGCACAGTCCGCAGGGGGTCCCGTCCTTGACCATGGAGTTTATCAGGAGCTCCACATACTTCTCTGTCCCCGCGGCCCCGCCAAAGTTTATGAGGTACAGGATTTTTGGCCCGCCGTTCTCTTTTCCCGAACCCGGCTTAGAGAGAAACTCCATTAGAGGGGGAGTCCGCAGAATGAAGGCGACGGGGAAGAATACGAGGATTCCCGCCAAGGCAGGGAGGAGGGTTATCAGAAGCTTTTGGGCGAGGCCCTCCCCCGAAAAGGAGTTAGAAAGCCCCTTATATGTAAGGAATACCGCGGCCGCCATAACTCCGGAGGAGATCAGCGTCTTTAAGGAAGTCTCGGCCAGCTTTCCCCCAAAATGCCCCACCCTTTTCCTGAGGTTATACATGAGAAAGAGAGTGCCTAGAATCACCGAGACGGAATAACCCAGCGGTATTCCGTAGGCTTTTAAGGGGGTGTATTTGCTCAAAACAAAGCCGATAGCCATGTTCAGCGCCATGATAATCACGCCTGTCACGGCTGAAACCCTGGTATTTTTGAGAGAGTAGAGAGAGCGGTCGGCTATCTCCTTTAGGCCAAGGAAGACTATCCCCGGGCAGTACATGAGGAGAAATCCCGCCTCTGTCTCTATATCAGAGGGTTCAACCCTCCCGTGCAGGGAAATAAGCGTAAGCAGTGGCTTAGAGAGAACAGCCAGCCCAAAGGTTATGGGCATGAGGAAGAAAATCAGACCGGAGCTGGACTTCCCAAGAACCTCCCTAAAGCCCGGCATATCGCCCCTTGCGGCCCTTTCCGTAAGTTTTGGGTAGACCACGGAGGTCACCGCCAGAACGAGGGTCATGACCGAGCTTAGAATCAGCGTCTGGACAAAGTTGAAGAGGGAGACAGAGTTTGGCGCCACGTTCGTCATCATGGTATTGTTGAAGAACATATTGAACTGGTATGCGCTGGCCCCCAGTATCACGGGGACCATCATTTTCCCGGCGGTCCTTATATGCTCGCTTTTCAGGTCCAGTTTAAAGCGGTAGCTGAACCCTGCCCTCTTCGCGGGGAATATCAGGATAGCCGCCTGCAGGAACAGTCCCAGAACAACCGCCCAGGTAAGCCCGGTGACGCCGCCGCGCTCTCCGAAAAGTATGAGGTAGAGTATGATAACTATCCCGCTTGGGAGGTTTACCAGCGCAGCGGAGGTGAAATGTCCCAAAGACTGCAAAATTCCCTGATATATATACGTCAACCCGTAAAAGAACATGACCGGCATGAGGATCTCTATGGTCTTTACGGCAAAGCTCTTGTTCTCAAAATCTGTAAAGTTGGGGAGGAAAATCCCCAGTACCATCCCTACGCCCACAAGGGCAGCGGTGAGGAGAGTGGAGACAGTTATGATATTTCTTCCGAAGCCGTCCGCCTCATCCTTTTTTCCCTGCGCCACAAGCGCGGCAAATATCGGTATGACCACGCTGGAGAGGGCTGTCCCTATGCTCTGGAAGATATAGTTTGGAATCTGCAGGGCCCAGGAGAAGATGTTGAGCTCCTCATTTCCCGCGCCGTAAAAGGAGATATACGCCTGGTTCGCAATGAGGGAGAGAAGCTTCCCCAGAAGCATAATTCCCATCACCGCCGAGATGGACTTAAGCCCTCCTTTTTCGCGCACAGCCTCACCCTCTTCCCTACCTTAGCAGGAGTATAGCATATACCCCGGCGGGTGTCAAGAAAGAGGGGTAGTGTGGAAAACAGTAAAAAGAAGGTCCGTGTCCTTGCAAAGCGGGCGGTTTTTTGGTATAATTCAGCTAGAGAAGGCGGAGGAAAATCCTATTGTTTTTATATGAGGAGGTAGAGGCATATGCCAAATATGGTGGAATACTACCCGGACGGCAGAAAATCCGGGCAGATGGAATACTATCCCGATGCGAGGAAATCGGGGCAGAAGGAGTTCCGTGCGGCGGTCTTAGATGGAGAGTACCCGTATCCCAGCGTCCTGGACGATATCATTCCGGACGACAGGATAAACAGGGCAAAGGACATGGGTTCCAAGCATATCCCGCTGGACTTTGTCGTGGGGACCCGCACGTCATCCCGCACAAAGGCCTTTGCCAGAAATTTTATGCCCCTTATGGGGGAGAATACGGAATTTGCGATAAAGTGGGAGAAGCTCTGCCAGTCCCAGATGCAGGAGGGTATAAGAGAGCCCGCGCTGGTTTACGAATATCTGAACCGCTACTATGTCCAGGAGGGGAACAAGCGCGTAAGCGTCCTCAAATACTTTGGCGCCGACACCATCTATGCCCATATCATGAGGGTCCTGCCGGAGCAGACCGACAGCTTTGAGGGCTATCTCTATAACGAGCTTAAAGAATTCGAGCAATACAGCGGGATAAATTACATAGAGTTTACCAAGCTCCACAGCCCGCAGCGCCTGCAAAATCTTGTCGGAATACCTCCCCAGACGCGCTGGAGCGAGGAGCAGAGAAGAGATTTCTCCAGCCTCCACTTTCATTTCAAAAAGGCGTATTACTTAAACGGCGGGGACAAGCTGAAATCCACCGTGGGGGACGCGCTTCTGGCGTGTATGGAGATTTACGGCTACCACAGGCTCTTAAACAGCACGGAAGACGAACTGAAAGAGCTTTTGCAAAAGAGCTGGGAGGAGATAACCCTCCAGCAGGAGGACGTTCCCATAGACATGAAGTTCTCCCCCGAAGAGAAAAAACCCGGCCTTTTAACCCAGATCTTCTCCGGCACAGACAAGAGGGTGGGGAAGGCCGCGTTTATCCACGACGGCGCGAAGCTCTTCAGCAACTGGAACAAGAGCCATCTGGACGGGCAAAGCCATGTGGACGAGGTATTCGGCGGGGGGATAAAGACTTCCACCTACTATGTGGAGCCCGGGCAGGAACCGAAGGAGGTAATCGAGAAGGCGATAGAGGACGGAAATACCGTTCTGTTCACCACAAGCTCTGCCTTTCAGCCGGCATGCCTGCTCTGCGCCGTGGAGCATCCCGAGGTGATAATCCTAAACTGCACCCTCCTGGCCCCGCACCGGTATATAAGAACCTACCACACCCGATCCTTTGAGGCCGATTTCGTACTTGGAGCCATAGCCGGCGCCCTTGCCAACGAGGAGACCGTGGGCTTTATGGCATATAATTTCGAGAGCATTAAGGACCCGGGACTTTTTAACATCCATATGGCCTCAATAGTCAGCGAGATAAACGCCTTCGCGATGGGGCTGGAGCTTACCGACCCGCATGCTAGGGTAGAGCTAGAGTGGTTTGGCATAGACGGGGTTAAGGACGCCGAAAACCGCCTGCGCGAAAATGGCGTCCGCATGGCGTTTTCTAGGGATTTTACAGACGACAGGAACCTGGGGCTTCAGCTTTTCTCCCCGCATATACTCCTGGCAAGGCCACAGATAAACTGGGGAGTTTTCTACGAGGAGCTCTTGCGCTCCATCTATGACAAGACTTTCACCGTACAGGGTCAGGAGACGAAGAAGGCCATAAGCTACTACTGGGGAATGGAGTCGGGCGTGCTGGAGGTGAGCGTAAACGAGAAGCTCCCCGCCGGCGTGCAGAACCTCTCAAGAATGCTGCAAAACTCCATACGGACGGGGGCATGGCACCCATTTGACGGGACGCACTATAACCAAAACGGAGAGCGTTCTAACACAGAGAACGCGCCTATAGATACGATAGTGCAGACGGTGACGGGACTTAACGCGAACATCAAAGGCTTTGTGCCGACATACGAGGAGGTCATGGGTCCTCCAAAGCCGGATAAGGCGGGAGAGTGAGATGAAGATCCTTGCGGTGGCGGACATTCCTGCCAAATACTATTACGATTTCTACTCTGAGGGGAAGTTGAGCGATTTTGACCTCATACTCTCCTGCGGGGACCTAAAGCGGGAATATCTGGAATTCCTCGTCACCATGGCGCGGTGCCCCGTGGTCTATGTTCACGGGAACCACGACGAGCGCTTTGACAGGTACCCCCCGGAGGGCTGCCTCTGCGCGGATGGGGACCTGATAGAGGTTGGCGGCGTCAGAATCCTGGGCCTTGGCGGCTCTTACCGATATAAGGACTCTCCTCACATGTATACCGAGGAGGAGATGAGGAGGAGGATTTTAAGGGTGGTTCCCAAAATCTGGAAACACAGGGGGTTTGACATTCTCCTCACCCACGCCCCCGCGAGGCATCTGAACGATTTTGATTCCATCACCCACAGGGGTTTTGAATGTTTTAACTCCCTCATGGACAGGTACGAGCCGCAGTATCTCGTCCACGGACATATACATATGAACTACGCGGCGCATATTCCGCAGATATCTCAGCACGGCGGGACGACCGTCATAAACGCCTACGACCACTGTGCTTTCGAGATGGAGGTAAAAGACGGGAATAGGCCGCTTGCTTTGAGAAAGTAGGGGGGATTACCAGGTGAAATACAGGCTTGCGATAGACATAGGCGCCTCCTCCGGGAGGCTGATTCTGGGGAGCGCTGACGGCGGGAAAATCTCCTTAGAGGAGGTTTACCGCTTTGAAAACCGCCAGGTAAGGCTAAATGGGCACGACTGCTGGGATCTTGAAAATCTTTTTTCAGGGATTATTTCAGGCTTAAAGCGACTAAAGGAGATCTCTAAAATTCCGGAGACCGTGGGCATAGATACCTGGGCGGTGGACTTTGTCCTTCTGGACAGGGAGGACAAGCTGATAGGCGATGCCGTGGCTTACAGGGACGCGCGCACCGAGGGGATGGACAGCCTTGCCGAGGAGAAAATCCCGTTTAAAGAGCACTACGCAAGGACCGGGATACAGAAGCAAAACTTTAATACCGTATATCAGCTGCTGGCGCTTAAAGAGGAAAAACCGGAAGAACTGGAGAACGCCGAAACCCTCCTCATGATACCGGACTACCTAAACTTCCTGCTTACCGGAGAAAAGAGGCAGGAATACACAAACGCCACCACCACAGCCCTTGTAAACGCCAAGGATAGGACCTGGGACAGGGAACTGATAGATATTTTCGGGCTTCCGCAGAAGCTTTTCGGGAAACTCTCCCTCCCGGGAGAGGAGGTTGGGGAGTTTAGCCCAAAGATAGCCGATGAGGTGGGCTTCTCCGCAAAAGTTATTCTCCCCGCGACGCACGACACTGGCTCAGCCTTTCTCTCCGTTCCCGCACAGGACGAGAACACAGTCTATCTCTCCTCCGGCACATGGAGCCTATTGGGTGTGGAGAGGAGCGAGCCGGATACCTCTGACAAAGCCCTTTTGGCCAACTTCACAAACGAGGGAGGGGCCTGGTACCGTTTCAGATTCCTCAAAAACATCATGGGCCTTTGGATGATACAGTCAGTGAGAAGGGAGCTAAACGGCGTCTCCTACGTGAGGGGAAAGGAACGGGAAAAGCGGGGAGAGGGAGAGAACTGGTCCTTTTCCATGCTCTCGGATGAGGCGAGACGGGCTGAAGATTTTCCGTCCGTCGTGGACCCCAATAGCGTTAGCTTTCTCTCCCCGCCGGACATGAGAGAGGCCGTGAGGGAATACTGCAAAAATACCGGCCAGGCTGTCCCCGGCACCGTTGGGGAGATAATGCATGCCATATATTTTGGGCTTGCCCAATGCTACCGCGGCGCGATAGAGGAGCTTGGGCAGATCACAGGCAGGCAGTTTAAGACCCTCTGCATCGTGGGCGGGGGCTGCCGGGACGAGTACCTAAACCAGCTTACGGCAAAGGCTACGGGGCTTAAAGTCCTTGCCGGACCGGTGGAGGGCACCGCCATAGGGAACCTGCTCTTACAGTTTATTGCGGGCGGGGAATTTCCTGACCTCTCCTCCGCAAGAGAGGCGGTAAGGCAGAGCTTTGAAATCAAAGAATATTAGAAAAGGAGAGATCTGACAATGCTTATCGAGACAAGGGCAAGGGTCGGCGTTTTCGCCATAGCTCTAGGGGCTTATTTACCGCAGTTTCCAAGTCTGGTGCCGGAGTTTGAGGGGCAGTATGCGCATTTTAAGAAGTCCCTTCCGGACAGTGTTGACCTCATAGACGGGGGAATTGTCACGACAAAGGAGCTTGCCATGAAGGCGGGGGACAAGTTTAGGGCAGCTGACGTGGACCTCGTTATCCTGCAGACGCTGACCTACGCCACCAGCTATAACCTCCTGCCGGCCGTGAGGGACCTAGACGTCCCCGTGGTTATAGTGAACCTGCAAAAGAGGATAGCCCCGGACTATGAGAATACCGACACCGCCACATGGCTGGGGGAGCTCTACGCATGCGGGGCCGTTGGCGAGATGGTCGCCGACTTAGAGCGCGCCGGGAAGCGCCATGCCGTGATAACCGGAGTTTCAGAGGGGGATGAGGAGGCCCTAAAGCAGATAGAGGACTTTTGCCGCGCGGCGCAGGTCAGGCGGAGGTTTAGGGACCTAAACCTTGCGCAGATAGGCAGGCCCTACCCCGGCATGATGGACCTCTATATAGACGAGACGAACCTCTATAACCGCATGTTCCTCTACACAAAGCAGTTTGACTGGGAGAAAATGTGGGCGATAGCCGACGACGTTTCCGACGAGGCGCTCATTAAGAGGAAGGCTGAGGAGATCCTTGACACCTTTGAGATAGAGGGCGGCGGGAATGTCGAAAAAGTCTGGGAGATGGCGAGATACCTTGCCGCATTTGAGGACTGGGTGGGTAGAGAGCAGATAGGGCTTATAGCCTCCCACTATGACGGCTTCGCGACAGGGAAGGCCGGCGTCCTAGATTCCATGCTGATACCCGCATTCTCCATGCTGATAAAGCAGGGGGTGGCCTGCGCGGTTGAGGGAGATATAAAGGTCGCGATGGCCATGAGCATATTAAAGACAATCTCCGGCACGGGACAACTCTCCGAGAT
This sequence comes from uncultured Acutalibacter sp., assembly GCA_964602365.1. Classification (GTDB taxonomy): domain Bacteria; phylum Bacillota; class Clostridia; order Oscillospirales; family Acutalibacteraceae; genus Acutalibacter. The sequence continues at coordinate 13,474 of CAZRQD010000004.1, forward strand.
GTATTCAATCGACTTTGAGAAGGATCTCTGCATAATAGGACATTCCGGCTCCGGCGACGCAGACATATCCTACAAAAAACCCACGATGAAAATAGTCCCCGTCTTCCACGGGAAGACAGGGGGAGGCTATCTCACACAGTTCTATCCCCACTTAGGACCTGTAACATACCTCGCAATCACGCAGGATAGGGACGGGCATTTCAAGTTCGTCACAGCCGAGGGCGTAAACGAGGACGGCCCGATATTCACTTTCGGCGACACGAATATGCGCACCCGCTTTACCTGCGGTGCCAAGGAGTTTGTGAACAGGTGGAGCGAGGCCGGCCCAACCCACCATATGGCCGCGGCAAGCGGGCGGCATATTGACACAATACTCAAGGTCGCGAAGATTTTTGACGTCCCCGTGGACGTGATTACGAGGTGAGCGGAATGGACATAAAGGACGCGAAATTCATGCGGGGTTTCCTGCGCATGGCAAACGACGGCTGGGAGCAGGGCTGGCATGAGAGAAACGGCGGGAACTTAAGCTACCGGATAAAGCCTGAGGAGATTTCAGAAGTGGGAGAGTGCCTTGCGGCAAGGGAGTGGGAGCCCATAGGAACTTCCGTCCCCACCCTGGGCGGGGAATACTTCCTTGTCACGGGGTCCGGAAAGTATATGAGAAATGCCCTCTCTGATCCTGATGGTACCGTCTGCGTGATAGAACTTGACGGGTCCGGAGAGAACTACAGGATCTGCTGGGGACTTACGGACGGCGGCAGACCCACAAGCGAGCTTCCAAGCCACCTGATGAACCACGAAGTGAAGCTGCGGGTGGCGGGCGGCAAACACAGGGTGATTTACCACGCCCACCCGGCAAATATCATAGCGCTGACCTTTGTCCTCCCGCTTAGCGACGAGGTCTTCACAAGAGAGCTTTGGGAGATGGCGACGGAATGTCCGGTAGTCTTCCCGGACGGCGTGGGGGTTGTGCCGTGGATGGTACCCGGCGGCAGAGATATTGCCGTCGCAACCTCTAAGCTGATGGAGAGGTATGACGTGGCAATCTGGGCACACCACGGGATGTTCTGCTCCGGGGAGGATTTTGACCTCACCTTTGGCCTTATGCATACCGTGGAGAAGTCTGCGGAGATTCTTGTGAAAGTACTCTCCATGGGGGGCAAGCGGCAGAGCATAGAGCCTAATGACTTCCGCGCACTCGCCAAGGACTTTAACGTCACCCTGCCCGAGAGATTTCTGTTCGAAAAAGAGTAGAGGCGAGAATAAAAAGCCCTCCCCGCGTTTTACGGGGAGGATTCTTATCAAAACAGATCCTACGCCTTCTCTATTACATCGCAGGCAGTATCCAGCCAGTCTCCCTCAAAGAGCTCCACCACGCCCCTGTCCATCATAGAGGCCAGTTTCGGGTCTATGGGGATTCTGCCGAGAACAGGCAGGCCGTACTTTGCGGCCACCTCGCCCAAATGGCTCTCTCCGAAGATCTTTAGCTCTTCGCCGCAGTTTGGACATCTGTAATAGCTCATGTTCTCTATCAGCCCCAGCACAGGGATATTCATAAGCCTGGCCATCTCCACGGCTTTGCTGACTATCATCCCGACAAGCTCCTGCGGAGACGTCACGATTATTATCCCGGACAGCGGCAGAGATTGGAACACAGTAAGCGGCGCGTCTCCCGTCCCCGGGGGCATATCCACCAGCATATAGTTCACCTTCCCCCAGACGACGTCCGTCCAGAATTGCTTAATCGTTCCGGCGATTACCGGTCCGCGCCAGACCACGGGAGAGGTCTCCTCGCTTAGCAGGAGGTTTACACTCATTATCTTTATCCCGGTCTTTGAGAGTACGGGGTAGAGGCCGCTGTCATCCATCATTGCGCGCTGTTTTATTCCAAAGCATTTTGGGATTGAAGGGCCGGTGATATCCGCGTCAAGTATTCCCACTTCCTCGCCGCGCCTTCTAAAGGCCGTGGCCAGCAGGCTTGTCACGAGAGATTTTCCTACGCCGCCTTTTCCGCTTACCACCCCTACTACCTTATCCACATGGCTTAGGGGGTTAAGCGGTGCCGCAAAGTCAGAAGGCGCCTGGCGTGACGGGCAGTTTACCCCGCAGGTCGAGCAATCGTGCGTGCAGTTTTCCTCTGTCATAAATTCTATCTCCTTCTCAGTTTTGCAGAGAATCGTTCTGCTCTCTATTATAATCGCTATTCTCACTTGGCGCAAGGGGCAATTCAAACCAGAAAGTGCTGCCCTGTCCCAGAACACTCTCAACACCGTAAGTCCCGCCGTGCAGCGTGAGAATATTTCTGACTATGGACAGCCCCAGCCCGGTTCCCGCGCGGCTTCGGCGGTGTTCCCTGTCGACCTTGTAATATCTCTCCCAGATATCCTTAAGCTTATCGGGAGGTATCCCCTCTCCGTGGTCCTCCACTGAGATCCTCACCGCGCTCCCCCTAATCTCCTGCCTTAAATATACTGTCTTATCCTCCCCGGAATAACTCACTGCGTTATTTACAAGGTTATATACCACCTGGGATATCATCAGCCTGTCAGCATATACCCAGACCTCCTCCCCGGCGTCAAAGGGAAAGGTAAAATCCGCCATCTTGTCAAAACGTGTGAGGATATCCCGGACCTCAGCGGTCAGGTTGAACCTCTCCCTCTTTAGGTTGACCTCTCCGGCCTCAAACTTTGAGAGGTCCAGCAGGTCGTTCACAAGCGCGGTCAGCCGTCCCGCCTCGTCGATTATGATCTGCACGTTTTCCGGGGTATTTTCTCCCGGAATATCCCTCATGACCTCGGCATAGCCCTCTATCATGGTGAGGGGGGTGCGCAGGTCGTGCGAGACATTCGCCAGAAGTTCCCTTCTCAGGTTTTCCGCCTTGCCGATCTCGGAAGCGGCATAGTTTAAGGTCTCGCCAAGTTCGTTTACCTCTCTTGTACCTCCCGCGGGGAAATGAATCTGCGTATATCCCTGCGCAAGCCCTTTTGCCGCCTCGTTGATATCCGTGACAGGCTTTGAGATTCGCCTTGCGATGAAAAACGCCAGAAATGAGCCAAGCACTGCCATAATGACCGTCACGGCTATAAGCTGAATCCTAAGGGTATCCACGACGGCGCTTACGGGGGTGATCTCTGACTCTATTAAAATCATCCTGGGGTTTCCGCTCTGAGAGCGGCAGATCTTCGCATAGAGCAGAACCTCGGACCTCTCGCCATTTAGATAGGTATACGGGGAGGCGTAGACCGCCAGCCTGGAGCCCCCGTCCTGGTTCACCTCGTCAAAGAAGGTCCTCAGGGTAGTCCTGTCCATCAGTTCTATAAGGCTCTCCCTTTGGGAGGCCTTATAGCCGGAGTACCGCGTACCGAACTCGTCCGTCACCAAGATCGCCATGCCGGTGTCATTAGCCAGGTTCTTAACCCTCTCGTCCAGCTCCTCGGTCTCAAGCTCTCTCTGCACACTCTCCGCTATAGCGCGCACCTGCGCGGTCTTGACCCCGCGGTAAAACGGCCTTAGAAAAACCGTCTGCATCAGCCAGAGCAGGGCGACTATCAGTATTAGGAATATCCAAAAACCCAGCGTTATCTGGGTGCCGATCTTAAGCCCCTTTTTCTTCATGGAGATTCAAACCGGTAGCCGACGCTTCTTAAGGTGACTATGGAGTCACTGTACCTACCCAGGGCCTTTCTTAGAAGCTTTATATGCGTGTCAAGTGTGCGGTCGTCCCCAAAATAGTCGTATCCCCAGACGTTTGAGATAAGCATCTCCCTAGTGAGGGCAAGGCCCCTGTTTTTTACAAGGTAGGCCAAGAGCTCATACTCCTTTGGGGAGAGCTCTACCCGCTCTCCGTCCACCATGACTATCCTTGCGTCAAAATCTATAAATAGTCCCTTCGCCTCGAAGATATCCCTTTTCGCGGGCTCCTCACTCCCCTTTACCCGGTTCATTATGGCGTTTATTCGCATCATCAGCTCCTTTGGGGAAAAGGGCTTTACCACATAGTCATCCACACCCAACTCGAAGCCGTGTATGCGGTCATATTCCTCCCCCCTGGCCGAGAGCATTAAGATCGGCGCCTTGCAGGTCTTCCTTATCTCTTTTACGGCAGAGAAGCCGTCCAGTTCGGGCAGCATCACATCCATTATTATGAGGTCGTATTTCAAAGGGTCCTTCCTGCAGAGCTCAACGGCCCTCATGCCGTCGCCGGCCTCTTCGACCTCGTTTCCCTCAAACTCCGCATATTTTCTTATGAGAGAGCGGATTCTCTCCTCATCGTCCACAACTAGCAAGCGGTACATTCTCCCGCCTCCCTTTCTGCCGGTAGTTTACCACGGGAATGTGAAGATTCTGTGATTTTCCTAAGAAAAGTATAAGACTAAAACTGCGCTTTTTCAAGCCTGAGAGGAAAACCGAGATTAATCTGCCTTGTTTTTTTCACTCGCAAGGAGTATAATCTAGCTTAGGAGTTTAGGAGGTGCCTGCATGAAAAGCGGAAAGCTTAAAGCGTTTTACGAAAAATTCTCCCACAGCAAGGCAATAACCGCGCTGCTTCTGCTGTTCGCTGGTGCGGGGCTGGGGCTGCTTTTCCTCTGCTTCACGGTAAGCGGAGAGCGCGGTGCGATGCTCCTCACCTATCTTAAGAGGCCGCTGATAGTCTTTCTAAATCTCCTCCCGCCGATTTTTCTGCTCTTTTTCCTCTGGTTTCTTACGGGGAGGGCGTTTGTCGCCTACCTCATCACCGCGCCGGTTTTGGCGGGCCTCTCCGCGGCGAATTACTTTAAACTCGTCTTTCGCGACGACCCCCTGATGTTCGGCGACCTCCTGCTTCTGAAAGAGGCGGGAAATATGCTGGGGCGGTACCGGCTGTTTCTGTCGTTTAGCCTGGTCATTGCGATAGCGCTTATTGTCCTGGGCGGGGTTGTCCTGTTCTTTTTTGCCAAGGCAAGGCCTGCGAAACACAGGCTGGTACCCGCACTGATAATGCTGCTTTTAGCTTTCCCAATCAGCTGTCTCTATACCAGCTCTGATATCTACAACAATAAGACCGCAAATTTCGAGCGCGCCAGCCAATGGTCCGCAACACAGACCTATACCAGCAAGGGCTTTCTTTACCCGTTCCTTCACAGCATCACTTCGGCTTTCGAGACCCCGCCCGACGGCTACTCTGAGGATGATGCAGCAGCCGCACTTGCGAAATATTCGAATATCGGTATTTCCGCCGATAAAAAGGTCGATATATTCGCCGTGATGCTGGAATCTTTCAACGACTTCTCAAAATACGGGGAGCGCCTTAACCTGACGGGAGATCCCTACAGGGAATACCATGAACTGGAGCGCGAGGCGGTGAGGGGAGACCTCATCACAAATATCTTCGCGGCGGGGACAATCTCCACGGAGAGGTCCTTCCTCACGGGAACGTCAGAGCTTGGCGCATTCAGGTCCCCTTCAAACTCCTATGTCTGGTACTTAAAAGAGCAGGGATACACCGCCACGGGGAGCCACCCGTGCTTTCACTGGTTCTATAACCGGCTAAACATCAACCCGAACCTTGGGCTTGACAACTACAAATTTCTTGAGGACCACTACGGGGAGCTCTCAGGCGGGGGCGTCTCTCCGGACAGGATTTTCTTTCCCGAACTCTGGAACGTCTACCAGAAGGATATAGAGGAGAATCCTGCGCCGTACTTCTCATTCTCCGTCACATATCAGGGCCACGGACCGTATAATACCGAGGCATGCGACTGGGACGAGACCTTTGTCACGCCGGGGGTATATTCCAAAGAGACTGAGAATATTCTCAACAACTACCTCGCATCCGTACACTCCACGGGGCAGGAGGTCTCAAAATTTATAGACCGTTTTAGGGGGACTGAAAGGCCTGTGGTCATCCTACTCTTTGGCGACCACAACCCTTGGCTGGGCGATGGGAACAGCGCCTACACAGAGCTTGGGATAGATCTCGACACATCTCAAAAGCAGGGTTTCCTAAACTACTACGGGACCCGTTATCTGATCTGGGCGAATGAATCCGCCAAAAAGGTTCTGGGGAATGATTTTGTCGGGGATGGTCCCATGCTCTCGCCTAACTATCTTATGGGCGAACTCTTCACCCTCTGCGGCTGGGAGGGGGACGAATATATGCAGTATGCCAGAGATCTGCAGAAGGAATTTCCCGTTATAGAGGATACGGGAATGTGCATCAACAAGGAGGGAGAGCTCCTAAATGCCGCGCAGGAGGATGGGGAGATAAAGGAGATCTGGGAGCTGTATAGAGAGGTGGAATATTTTAGGAGGAGCGAATTCGCCTATGAAGACCTCCTCCCGGAAAATTGACCTCCCTCAGTGGCAGCCGTACTGTTTGCAGAGGTAGCTTGCTGTGGGGTCCGTCGGGTCCCACGTGTGCCAGGAGGGCAGGGTTATTCCCTCTGGCTTTGCAAGGGGTCCTGAGGTCTCCCCGTTCGTTATCTCCACCTTTGTACCGGCGGGGCAGTTGTCGTAGATCCACTTGGCGTCCCCGCAGTTTAGCCTTATGCAGCCAAGGGACCGGGTCTCTCCCAGGCGGTTAAACTCCTCCACCTCTAGGTTCGCATTGCTCTTCGTATAGTTTGGTACAGAGTGGAAGAGGTAGTTGCCGGAAATCTGCGAACACCACTGGGCCCATGTGCCGCCTACCATCTTCAGCCAGCGGAACTTCTGCGGAATGTAGAAGGTACCGACCGGTGTGTTTACCCCGCACGAGACCCGCATTGCCTTTACCGGCGTGTTGAAATTCCCGCCCGGGTCCTGAGAATAAACTATCAGGTAGTTTGAGGGCTTATAGACTTTGATAAAATACGGCGCGCGGACCTCCCCCGTGGAGGAGATGTCCTCCTGCAAGAGGCCGTCTACGTAGTATCTGCGAAAGCCGTCCTTCATGGCAAAGCCGTTTAGTGCCTCTCCCGTACTCTCATCAAACCTTCTCAGACTGCCGTCTATCAGATGTTCCCCGCGCAGATACTGCCCCGCGGCTGAGTCATAATAATACTGTTTCCCGCCGATCTCTACCCATCCGCTTGGTCTTGGGGGCTGCTTTTCATAGGAGGTCCAGACCTCAGCCCCGTTAGAGATGACATACTCATGGTCGGTACAGGCCTCAGCAACCTGCGAATAGTACCACTGCGAGGGCAGGACGTCGCTAAACTGCTTTGCGTCCCTTATCCCCGCGGGGGCAGAGCGTCCGAGCATTTTGTTTATGATTGTCACTGCCTGCGCGCGGGTAAGCGGATCGTTCACGCCGAAGAGCCCGTTCCCGTATCCCGAGATCCAGCCCTTTTCCGCGCAGAGCGCGATGGCGGGGGCCGCCCAGTGCCCGGCGGGTACGTCTGAAAATCCCGCGCTCCCCTTGGCCTGCTCTCCGGAAAGCGCAGCGCAGGCCGCTGCGAATTCCGCGCGGGTCATTTGGTTCCCCGGGTAAAACTTTCCGTCAGAGTATCCGTTCACCGCCCCAAGGTAGGCCATTGTCTCGACGGCGTCGCGGTACCAGGCATTTCCCACGTCAGGGAAGCTCTTCCTTCCCGCGCTTTTGTCTCTCAGGAGAGAATACAGCATTTGCGCGGCCTCGGCGCGGGTTACGCTGCCCTCGGGGTTAAAGCTGCCGTCGGGAAGACCGCTTATGTATGCCCTGTGGTTTTCCGTATCAAGCAGGGAAGAGACGGACCTTTCGCCACCCTGCGCCGCGAAGACGGGAAGGGACATAATGAGTATCGCCGGCAGGAGCAGGAGAGAGAGTATAGTTTTTCTTTTCATCTTAATTTTCCTCTGTAGAGAATGTTCAAGTGTTTTGGAATATTTTACCACAACACAGGGAGGAATAAAAGAGTTTTCTCTAAAACGCGGGGTGTAAAAATTCCGCGGGATATGTTAGAATATAGGAGGGGGATTTTCATTGATCCATTTTTTCGCGATGCTTTCCAGAATGAAATACATAAACCGCTGGGGGCTGATGAGAAATACCCGGCTGGAGAATATCTGCGAGCACAGCCTGGAGACTGCGCTTATTGCACACGCCCTCGCCACTGCGGGAAACAGGAAGTTTGGAAAAAACTATGACGCCGAGCGCGCCGCCATGCTTGCTGTGCTGCATGACGCTTCAGAGATAATCACCGGAGATATGCCGACACCGGTAAAGTATCACTCTGAGGAGATAAGGCAGGCATACGCCGAGGTGGAGGACAGGGCCGTGGAGCATCTCGTGGAGATGCTTCCCGAGGAGATGCGCGGGGACTATCAGGAACTTCTTACATATTCCGGGAAAAATGACGAGGAGCTGAAGCCAATCGTCAAGGCCGCCGACAGAATCTCTGCGGTAATAAAATGCGTGGAGGAGAGAAAGAGCGGCAACCGCGATTTTATGAAGGCGGAACAGAGCATTACCAAAACCATTAAGGACATGGGCCTTCCCGAAGCGGACTGGTTTATGGAGGAGTGCCTGCCGTCCTACGGGCTGACGCTTGAGGATCAGGACTATCTGAGGGAATCCGGGCTGAAGTTTTCTGAGGATTCCCAGATGTTTTTCTCCAAAGTGGTGAAGTAGAGGAAAAGATAGAGGAAAAGATATTGAAAATTGGCGATATAGAGATTTCCGGCAGGGCGGCTCTCGCCCCGATGGCGGGCTATACCGACAGGGCCTACCGCAGAATCTGCGAGGGGTACGGTGCAGCGTTTGCCGTAAGCGAGATGATAAGCTCTAAGGCTTTGGAATACGGCGACAGGCGGGCAGCCTCACTCTGCGACCTGACGGGGGAGAGGAGGCCGGTGTTTTTACAGCTCTTTGGGGATGAGCCGGGGAGCTTCGCGGCAGCTGCGGGAGAGATCCTGAGATATTCACCCGACGGGATAGACATAAATATGGGATGTCCCGTGCCAAAGGTGGTGAAGGGCGGCGCAGGCTCGGCGCTTATGAGAGAGCCCAAAAAATGCGGAGAGATAGTAAAGGCGGTAAAAAGCGCCGTCTCTTTGCCTGTGACGGTGAAGATACGCTCCGGTTGGGATGCGGAGCATATAAACGCGGATGAGGTCGCCAAATACTGCGAGGACGCGGGTGCCGCCGCCGTGACGGTGCACGGGAGAACCAGAGACCAGCTCTACGAGGGGAGGGCCGACTGGGATATTATCAGAAAGGTGAAAGAGGCGGTCTCCATCCCCGTTATAGGAAACGGTGACGTGAAGGGAGCGCAGGACGCTGCCCTGATGCTTGAGCGGACCGGCTGCGACATGGTCATGGTTGGGAGGGGCGCCCTTGGAAATCCGTGGATATTTTCGCAGATAAACGCCTATATTACAGAGAGCTGCAGGATCGTCCCGCCGCCGGGTACGGCGGAGAGGGTGGCTGTTATCTACCGGCATATCCGCCTGCTATGCGATTTAAAGGGGGAGCCCCGCGGTATGAAAGAGGCGAGAAAGCATTTGGGCTTCTATATAAGGGGTCTCCCAGGCGCGGCGGAACTTAGGAGGAGAGCCGGGCTGCTCTCTGATTTTTCAGACTTGGATGCGCTCTTAAGAGATATTTACCTCAATGGGAAAGAAGGCGATCTTATATGAGATTTTTGGTACTTGACGGAAACAGCATTTTAAACCGCGCATTTTACGGCATAAAGCTTTTGAGTACGAAGAGCGGGGAGTTTACCAACGGGATTTACGGGTTCCTCACAATGTTCCTAAAAGTTCTGGAGGAGACAGAACCCGAGGCGGTTGCGATCGCTTTCGACATGCGCGCGCCGACTTTCCGCCATAAGCTGTATGCCGGTTACAAGGCAAACCGCAGGGGCATGCCGGATGAGCTGGCGGAGCAGCTCCCCGTTTTGAAGGAGCTTTTGACTGATCTCGGATACCGTATAGTTTCCTGCGAGGGATGGGAGGCCGACGACATCTTGGGCACCCTGGCGAGGGCCTGCGAAGAGGGGGGCGACACCTGCCTCATAGCCACAGGGGACAGGGACAGCTTTCAGCTTGTAAGCGACAGCACCAGTGTCCGCTACGCCTCCACAAAGTTTGGCCAGCCGCAGGTGACGCTTTACGACAGGGAGAAGATCAGAGAGGAATACGGCGTAGAGCCCTTGCAGATGATAGATATCAAGGCGCTGGAGGGGGATAAGTCAGACAATATTCCCGGCGTGGCGGGAATAGGCGCTAAGGGTGCGGGAGAGCTGATAAGGCAGTTTGGAAGCATAGAATACATCTACGACCACTTGGATGAACTGCCCATAAGACCAAATATAAGGGATAAACTCGCGGCGTCTAAGGAGAATGCCTTTTTAAGCTATACGCTGGGAACCATCCGCCGCGACGCCCCCATTGACACGAAAATAGAGGACTACCTAAAGACAGACGGCGACCGTGAAAAGGCCGCTGGGACTATGACGAGGCTGGAGCTTTTCAGCCTGTTAAAAAAATTTGGCCTAGATGAGATAAAACCGCAGAGAAAAGCGGAGGAGCCCGCCGAACTTCTGCAGGTTGTAAAACTATCCGACCCCGCCAAGCTAATCCCCATGTGCGAGGACGCAAAAGAGGCGTATTTTCTGCCCGTATGGCACGGGGACAGTTTGGAAGAGCTGGTTTTTAATTTTGAGGGGATTCTCTACCGCGCACCCGCCAGGGAGGAATTTCTGCGGGCTTTTCTGCCGAACAAACTGATAAAAAAATATACCGCCGAAACGAAGCCTCTCCACCGCGCGGCCCTAAGGCTGGGAATTGAACTGGAGAATGTCGGGATGGATCTCTCCCTTGCGGGGTATCTCCTAAACCCCTCTTCAGAGGCGTATGAGATTCCGCGCCTGGCAGCGGAATACGGTGTAGGGCTGGGGGATTATCCGGAGGAGATACTCAAAGAGGCCGCAGCCCTCCCTGCGCTCTGCGAGAAACTTGGGCGGGAGATAGACAAAAACAGCCAGCGGGAACTGCTGGAGAATATTGAGATACCCCTAAGCAAGGTTCTCGCAAAGATGGAGCATGTAGGTTTTTACGTGGACAGGGAGAGCATTCGCACCTACGGCGAGGAGATGCAGAGGCAGGTGGACGAGCTGCATGACAGCATAATCAAAGAGGTCGGGTATGATTTCAATATCCAGTCCCCAAAGCAGCTTGGCGAGGCCCTCTTCGAACATCTTGGCCTCCCGCACGGCAGGAAGAGCCAGAGGGGCTGGTCTACTAACGCCGATGTTCTGGAGGAGTTGAGGGGTATGCACCCCGTGATAGACCTCATCCTGCGCTACCGCACGGTGTCGAAGCTGAAATCGACATACTGCGACGGCCTGCTGAAGGTGATAGGCGAGGACGGGAGAATCCACACAAGCTTCAAGCAGACCGAGACCAGGACGGGGAGAATCTCCAGCACAGAGCCGAATTTGCAGAATATCCCCGTGCGGACCCCGATAGGCAGAGAGTTAAGGAAGTTCTTCGCCGCAGAGACCGGGGTCCTGGTGGACGCAGACTACTCTCAGATAGAGCTGAGGGTCCTAGCCCACGTGGCCGATGACAGCGCCATGAGGGACGACTTCATAAACGGCCGCGACATCCACGCCTCCACCGCCGCCAGGGTTTTCAAGATGCCGCAGGAGTTCGTCACACCCCAGATGAGAAGCCGCGCGAAAGCGGTAAACTTCGGGATAGTCTACGGAATAGGGGCGTTCTCACTCTCTAAAGATATAGGCGTCTCCAGGGCAGAGGCCGAGGCATATATCGCAGAATACCTTAAAAACTATTCCGGCGTGGACGCCTATATGAAGCGCGTTACCGAGGAGGCCAAAGAGCGCGGCTATGTCGAGACGCTCTTCGGCAGAAGACGGTACCTGCCAGAGCTGAAGAGTTCGAATTACAATATCAGGTCGTTTGGAGAGAGGGTCGCCAGGAATATGCCCATCCAGGGCACTGCCGCAGATATCATAAAGATAGCGATGATAAAGGTTGACAGGCGCCTTGAGGAGGAAGGCCTGAGGGCTAAGCTCATTCTGCAGGTACATGACGAGCTGATAGTGGAATGTCCCGAGGAGGAGAGCGAGCGGGTGAAGGCTCTCCTCAAAGAGGAGATGGAGGGAGCCGTAAAGTTTTCAGTGCCGCTGATAGCCGACGCGCACACCGGCAAGACATGGTTTGAGGCCAAAGGATAGAGCAAATGAAAATACTTTTTGTCTGTACGGGAAACACCTGCCGAAGCCCTATGGCTGAGGGAATTTTCAGAAAAATGGTGGCAGAGAGGGATTTAGAGTCCCAGATCCTCTGCCAGAGTGCGGGCATATCCCCCATGGAGGGTGCCCCGGCAAGCGAAAACGCGGTATTGGCCCTAAAGGAGATCGGTATAGATATCTCGTCTCACCGCGCGCGGAGACTGACCGGGGAGGAGATGCCCGTCTGGGACATCTTCTTCACAATGTCCCAGACGCACGGATATATTCTCAGAGAGGCCGGTGCGCCGGAGGGCTCCATCTATGTTCCGGGCTTTGTGGAGGACCCTTTCGGAAAGGACCTGCCCGCCTACCGCCGCTGCAGGGATACCCTCATAAAAGAGCTTAAGGGATTTCTGCCGATAATCTTAAGCCGGCTTTAACCAGGAGAAAATTCAATGCTTAGCGTATCCCCCATGCGGCTGGAGCATATCCCTGCCGTTGCGAGACTTGAGAGGCTCTGCTTTTCCCTTCCGTGGAGCGAGCGCACACTGCGCGATGGTCTCGAAAATCCCCAGTGGATATTTTACGTGGCCATCTTAGAAGAGAACGGGAATGAAAGGGTTGTGGGCTACGGCGGTATGATGACCGCGGCCGACGAGTTCTCCATAGCGAATATCGCCGTGGACCCTGAGTTTAGGCGCCGCGGCGCAGCGACCGCGGTCTTACAGAGACTTATACTCAGGGCAAGGGATTCCGGCGGGAGTTTTATCACGCTGGAGGTGAGGGAGAGCAATAAACCCGCCATCTCCCTTTACGAAAAACTTGGCTTTTCCTATATCGGGAAGCGGAAAAACTTTTACGAAAGGCCGAGAGAGGACGGGCTGATCTATACCATGTATTTCAAGGAGGAGCGTCATGCTGATACTGGGCATTGAGAGTTCCTGCGACGAGACTGCCGCCGGTGTGGTGGAGGACGGGCGGGTCCTGCTGGGCAGCTCCGTCTCCTCCCAGATAGAGGAGCACAGGATCTACGGCGGCGTGGTTCCGGAGATTGCTTCCCGCAGGCATGTTGAGAACATAGTCCCGGTCACAAGGGAGGCGCTAAGGCAGGCCGGCGCAAAGATAGAGGATTTAGACGGCATAGCCGTCACTTACGCCCCCGGGCTTATAGGCGCTCTTCTGGTGGGGGTAAATTTTGCCAAAGCCCTGTCCCTCTCTGCGGGAAAGAGGTTAATCCCCGTAAACCATATAAGGGGGCATATAGCCTCGCTCTACCTCTCGCACAGAGAGCTAAAGCCGCCGTTTCTCTGCCTCATAGTCTCCGGAGGACATACAAATATCGTAAAAGTCGGGACCTACACCGAGATGGATATTCTCGCCAGAACCCGCGACGACGCTGCGGGGGAGGCCTTCGACAAGGCGGCGCGCGCAATGGGCATCCCCTACCCCGGCGGGGTGGAGCTGGACAAAATCGCGGAGGATGGGGATGAGACGGCTTTTCCCTTCCCAAAACCAAGGGTTGCCGGTGCCCCGTTAGACTTCAGCTTCTCCGGGCTCAAAACCTCGGTCCTAAACCTCTTGAACAGCCTAAGGCAGCGGGGAGAGGAGCCGGACGTTCCCGACATTTGCGCCTCCTACCGCAGGGCAGTGGTGGATTATCTCACAGAGCATTTTCTAAATGCCGCGCAGGAGTGCGGGATGAAAACCCTTGCCGTGGCCGGCGGCGTCTCAGCAAACTCCCTCCTCAGGAGAGAGCTGCCAAAACTTGCCGCGGAAAACGGGATGAGGGTTTACTTTCCAAAACCATCTCTCACAGGGGATAACGGCGCAATGATAGCGAGCCAGGGATATTACGAACTCCTCTCCGGAAACACCGCCGGCATGGAGCTAAACGCGGCCGCGCAGGCCGAGGTCTCAGATTAAAAATACAATAAAAAGAAGGCCGCCCAAAATGGCGGCCACTTTTAATCTTGGCTATCTCGTAAAGTAGCTGTGAAGCATTCTCACGATCTGCGCGCGGGTACAGACATCCTCCGGGTAGAAGCCCCCGTCGGGGTATCCCGCGACAACGCCCGCCTCGCTCGCCCAGATCGCAGCGTCATAGTAGTAGGCATCGTAGGAGAGGTCATAAAAGGGATTTTCCCCGGAGTACCCGGGAGAGCCCGCCGCACGGTAGAGCATTGCGACGACCTGCCCCCTTGTGCAGGGGTTGCCAGGGGCGAAGGCGCCGTCTCCCACGCCGGAGGTTATCCCGTTCTGCGCCGCCCAAGTGGCGGGGTCATAGAAATAATCCGAGGTAGAGACGTCAAAAAACAGATCTTCATCGGAGACAGAGGGAGAGCCGAAGGCCTTGTAGAGGAAGGTGACTATCTGTGCGCGGGTGCAGGTGTCAGACGGGTGGAAGCCGCCGTCGGGGTACCCCGCGGTTATTCCGTTATCCAGGGCCCAGGTCACGCTGCTCTCATACCAAGAGCCGGGATCAACATCCGGAAAGCCGGAGGATGTGTTCGGCTGAGAAGTCGGCTCTTCAGTTGGTTCCGGGGTAGCGGTCGGCTCCGGGGTGGCTGTCGGCTCCGGGGTAGCGGTTGGTTCCGCAGTCGGCGCAGGTGTGGGACTTTCCTCCGGGGCAGTTCCGCCGGAAAGGGTATCGCCCACGCCAGAATTCTCGTATCCAAACTCCTGAACCCAGTATTTTACCCCGTTATACTCAAAGCAGGATATACCGATACTCATAAACGGGTAATCCACGCTCAGCATATTGCGGCGGTGACCCTGAGAGCCGTACGGTTCATTTGTCTCCTGCCATGCGGTGAAGATATTCCGCATATTGCCGGGATCTCCGGCCCCGTATCCATAGGCTATATTCTCGCCGTAGGACACCGCCTGCCCGTTATTATAGGTCAGCGTAAAGCAGATTTCCCCGTTGGGACGGGTGTGCTCGAACCTCTCAGTGAGTTCCACTGCGCGCTGCATCGCTATCCACTCCAGGGCATAGTCATAGGACAGCGGCTGAAGCCCCTCCACAGATACCATGTTCCCGTTCTCGTCGTAATACCAGGCGTCGGGCCCTGTGCGGAAATCGTTCACAAGGGCAAGCATACTCCTGGCCTCATCCTGATGAAAGACGCCGTCTCCAGCGCTCACCGCGCCAGCGGGCAAAATCGCGGCAAAGAGCGCAAAGGCCAGAAAAAGCGCTAAAAACCTTTTTTTCACATAAATTCTTCCCTTCGGTTAAGTATAACATATTCTACAACTCAGGATAAAAATTGTCAAGACTTTTGGCGAACTTAAAGCCGCCCCGCGGAGGCCTGATCTCTTAGCCGACCTTTTTAAGCCCAAGTTAAAATTTTTCAAAAAAACTGTTGACAATTACCCCCAGGGGGTATATAATCCTCTTGAAAAGATACCCTACCGGGGTATTTATGGAGGAGGGATAGATATGCAGGAGCTTTGTGAGGGCTGCGCCCGCCATACAGAGCGGCCGGAGGAGGAGAAGAAAAACCTGATAAACCGCCTAAGCCGTATAGAGGGGCAGATCCGCGGGATAAGGGGAATGGTGGAGAAAAACGCCTACTGCCCAGATATCCTCACACAGTCCGCCGCGGTAACGGCGGCGATGAACGCCTTTAACAGGGACTTAATCGGCAGCCATATAAGGGGATGTGTCGCAAGGGACCTAAAGGATGGCAGGGAAGAGGTAATAGACGAACTTGCCGCACTGATACAGAAGTTTATGCGCTGAAGTCGTTTGTATGCGATCGCATGGGAAAAATACCATCGTATATTAGCTTATGCGATAGCAAGCGAAAGATACCATCGTATATTAATATATGCGATTGCAT
>CAZRQD010000004.1:29552-49244 GCA_964602365.1 uncultured Acutalibacter sp.
GCTTATGCGATAGCAAGCGAAAGATACCATCGTATATTAATATATGCGATTGCATTGGAAAAATACCATCGTATATTAGCTTATGCGATTGCATGGGAAAAATACCATCGTATACCAAATTATGCGATCGCATACGGCGGGATAAAGAGGCTTTTACTGTCTAACAGGTTAGGAAGGGAAGAGAGAATGGAACAGTATACCGTTACCGGCATGAGCTGCGCCGCCTGCAGCGCCAGGGTGGAGAAGGCTGTAAGAAGCGTACCCGGCGTGACAAACTGCGCGGTGAGCCTGCTTACAAACTCCATGGGGGTGGAGGGGACGGCGCAGCCCTCTGCGATAATTGCTGCGGTGGAGGCCGCAGGATACGGCGCCTCCCCCAAAGGCGGGACAAAAGCCGTAAGGGCAGATGAGGACGCGCTTGCCGACAGGGAGACCCCGGCCCTAAAGCGCAGGCTTATAGCCTCCGTCTGCTTTCTGGTGCCGCTTATGTATATCTCCATGGGGCATATGATGTGGGGATGGCCAATGCCGAAGTATTTCGAGGGAAACCACGTTGCGATAGCCCTTTTGGAGTTGCTGCTGACCGCCGCAATAATGGTGATTAATCAGAGGTTTTTTATAAGCGGCTTTAAGGGACTTATCCACCGCGCGCCAAATATGGATACCCTTGTGGCGATGGGGTCTGCGGCATCTTTCGGCTGGAGCGTCTTTGTCCTCTTCCAGATGACCAGGGCGGAGCATATGGGCGATTCAGCGATGGTTATGGAGTATATGATGGACCTCTACTTTGAATCTGCCGGGACGATTTTGACCCTGATAACGGTGGGCAAAATGCTGGAGGCGCGCTCTAAGGGCAAGACGACAGACGCGCTGAAGGGGCTAATGAAGCTCTCCCCGCAGACGGCGGTGCTGGTAAGGGACGGGGAGGAGATCACCGTCCCGATAGAGGAGGTAAAGAAGGACGACATCTTCTCTGTAAGGCCGGGAGAAAACATCCCGGTGGACGGCATAGTTGTGGAGGGCGAGACCGCGGTAAATGAGGCGGCGCTTACCGGGGAGAGTATTCCCGTGGATAAGGCCGTAGGGGATAACGTCTCTGCCGCGACGGTGAACCAGGCGGGATATATCCGCTGCAGGGCCACAAGGGTCGGGGAGGATACTACCCTCTCCCAGATAATAAAGATGGTGAGCGATGCCGCCGCCACAAAGGCCCCGATAGCGAAGGTTGCGGACAAGGTCTCTGGCGTTTTTGTGCCGATTGTCATTTTGATAGCCCTCATAACCACAGTCGTCTGGCTGCTTACCGGGGCAGAGTTCGGCTTTGCCCTCGCCAGGGGGATCTCTGTCCTGGTCATAAGCTGTCCCTGTGCGCTAGGGCTGGCCACGCCTGTCGCCATAATGGTGGGAAACGGCGTGGGGGCAAAAAACGGCGTACTTTTTAAGACGGCCGTATCCCTAGAGGAGACCGGAAAGGCGGATATAATAGCGCTGGACAAGACGGGAACGATAACCTTGGGCGAGCCTAGGGTCACGGATATTCTCCCGGCGCCGGGGATCTCTGAGGAGACGCTTCTGAAAAAGGCCGCATCTCTAGAGAAAAAGAGCGAGCATCCGCTTGCGAAGGCCATAATCAAGCGCGCTGAGGAGCTGGGAATCGAGGCGGAGTCAGCCGAGGACTTTTCAGCCCTGCCGGGAAACGGCCTGAAAGGTACGGTAGGCGGCAAGAGCATGATAGGAGGGAGCGTCCGCTTTGTGGGCGAGAACCTTGAGATAGACGGGGAACTTCTAAAAAAAGCCGAAACTCTCTCCCAAAATGGCAAGACCCCCTTGCTTTTTGCTGAGGAAAGTGAGATACTTGGACTGGTGGGCGTTGCCGACGTCATAAAGCCGGAGAGCCCGCAGGCGATAGCCGAGCTAAAAAATATGGGCCTTCGGGTGGTAATGCTTACGGGGGATAACGAGACCACGGCAAAAGCTGTGGGAAGAGAGGCCGGCGTGGACGAGGTAATAGCCGGGGTTCTCCCGCAGGGCAAGGAGGACGTCATTAAAGGTCTCAAAAAACAGGGCAAGGTCGCCATGGTGGGCGACGGCATAAACGACGCTCCCGCCCTTATGCGTGCGGACATTGGAATTGCTATAGGTGCGGGGACAGACGTCGCCATAGACGCCGCCGATGTTGTGCTGATGAAGAGCCGGCTCTCTGATGTGCCGGCGGCGGTGAGGCTCAGCCGCGCAACGCTGACCAATATCTACGAGAACCTCTTCTGGGCCTTTATATACAATATAATAGGTATACCGCTCGCCGCGGGCGTCTGGATTCCGATTTTCGGCTGGACATTAAACCCAATGTTTGGCGCCGCCGCGATGAGCCTTTCAAGCTTCTGCGTTGTGAGCAATGCCCTGAGACTGAACTTCTTTGACATGCACAGCCCAAAGCGGGACCGAAAGCGCAAAAGCAGGCAGAGGGAGATTGACGTGACAGAGAGAAAGCTCCTTAATGTCTCCGGCATGATGTGCGAACACTGCGAGATGAGGGTAAAGGGAGCGCTTGAATCCGTCCCCGGGGTAACGGGGGCAGAGGTTAGCTGGCAGACGGGAGAGGCGAAAATCACCGTCTCAGGTAAAGTGAGGGACAGCGCCCTAAAAAAGGCCGTTGCAAAGGAAGATTATAAGGTCACAAAAATCAGCAGTTTAGCGGAATAGACCTGAAAGGAGATGAGTTTTTTGGAAATCACTAAGGACACAACCATGGGCGAGATGCTCTCCTATGACGGGGGGATAGCCTATATCCTGATGCAATCCGGAATGCACTGCGTGGGCTGCCCGTCCTCTATCCACGAGTCGCTGGAGGAGGCCTGCATGGTCCACGGCCTAGACACGGACGAGGTATTGGGCTCCATTAAGGAGTATCTTGCAACAAGGCAGTAAAGACCCGGCGCCGTGAAAAACACGGCGCCAAATTTTTTTTGAAGATTTTCCTGAGAGGAGAGATTTGCTTTGGAGACGGTGGAGAGATGGGGAACGTTTGAGGTGGCGGTAAGCGGCGAAAAAAACGGCAACCCCTTTACCGAGAGGGAGTTTAAGGGAATCTTTGAGGGCGAAAAGGAGCGCAAAGAGGTCTTTGGCTTTTATGATGGGGACGGGATTTATAGGGTCCGCTTCATGCCGAGTTTTGAGGGAGAGTACAGATACAGGACCATGGGGAATTTTCCCGGCGCGGAGACCGAGGGAAAATTTACCGTGACCGCCCCGGGGACAAATAACCGCGGGCCCGTACGGGTATATAATACGCACCACTTCCGATATGAGGACGGGACGCCGTATTACTGCATGGGAACCACCTGCTATGCCTGGGCCCACCAGAGGGAAGAGGTCATAGAAAAGACTTTAGAGGAGCTGGGCAAGGGCTATTTTAACAAACTGCGCTTTTGCGTATTTCCCAAACACTATATCCACAACTTCCGCGACCCGCAGACCTTCCCGTATGAGGGGACCCCAGTGGACAGCTCGAATCTAACTGAGGAGAACTTCTCGTACAGGATGGACTTTTCCGGCAACAGCTGGGATTTTACGCGGTTCAATCCGGAGCATTTCAGGAGAATAGAGCGGTGCATAAAAGAACTTATGAAGCTGGGAATAGAGGCGGATATCATCCTCTTCCACCCGTATGACCGCTGGGGGTTCTCGCAGATGAGCAGGGAGGAGGACGACCTCTACATATCCTATGCGATCGCAAGGTTTTCCGCATTTCGCAATGTCTGGTGGAGTTTGGCAAACGAATATGACCTGCTCTTTAACAAGAGCAGGGAGGACTGGGAACATACCGCTAACCTGATATCGAACAAAGACCCGTACCAAAGACTTGCGGGAATCCACAACTGCATGGAATTTTACGACCACGGCAGGCCCTGGGTGACCCACGCCAGTTTGCAGAGACAGGACCTCTACCGCCATGTGGAGTATACGGACGAATACCGCGAGCGCTGGGGAAAACCGGTGGTTTGGGACGAGATAGCCTATGAGGGGAACTTGGACATGGGATGGGGAAATATCTCGGGTAAAGAGCTTACCCGCCGGTTCTGGGAGGCCTCTCTGCGAGGGGGATATGCGGGGCATGGGGAGACATTCCTAGACCCCGAAAATGACATTCTCTGGTGGAGCCACGGCGGAGAGCTAAAGGGGGAGAGCCCGGAAAGAATCCGCTTCCTGCATGAGATCTTAAAGCAGACCCCCGGCACCGGACTAAAAAGGGGAGAGGGCTTTTTTGATGAGACTGTAGGAATTCCGGAGGACCAATCCACCGCAGGGTATGAGATACATTACTACGGCTTTGGCAGGCCATCCTTTAGGGACTTCATAAAACAGGAGGGCAGATGGAGAGCCGAGGTCATAGATACTTGGGGAATGAGCATAGAGGACGCGGGCGTTCACGAGGGGAAGTTCCGCATTACCCTGCCCGGCAGGGAGTGGATGGCGGTGAGACTTATCCGCGTGGATTAAAAAAGGAGGGGCATTTTAGCCCCTCTTTTAAAGTCCGCTTTACTTTTCAAATTCTTTCAAATTCCCTGACTCCCTTTAGGAGGAGGGAGGCGCCGCGATCCAGCCGCTCTCTGGGGCAGGCGATGTTCATCCTGAGAAATTTCGCACCGCTCTCCCCGTACTCTGAACCCCGGGAGAGGTAGAGGCCCGCATATTCTCTCAAGAATTTTTGCAGGCCGTCGGCGCTCTCTTTGCATATGGAGGAGCAGTCTATCCACAGAAGGTAGGTGGCCTCCCCTGCGACAAGCCGGAGCTCCGGCAGTTCTTTTCTTATAAAATCCGCAATCGCCTGTCTGTTTTGGCGGATATATTCTCTCAGTTCGTCAAGCCAGGCCTCACCCTTATTGAAAGCCGCCACTGCCGCGGGAACGGCGAAGACGTTGGGCTCTGCCACCTCGTCGGTATTAAGCCCCCTGTTTACCTTATGCCGAAGGTTTGGCTCCGGTACCAATACGGCCGCAGTCTGAAGCCCCGCCAGGTTAAATGTCTTTGTCGGCGCAAGGCAGGTGACGGAGTTTAATGCGCACTCCTCATTTACAGAGGCAAAGGGAATATAATCCTTTCCAGGTTCAGTCAAGTCGCAGTGGATCTCGTCGCTGAGGACCACTACATGGTATTTTTTCGCGAGGCGTCCGATCTCCGCAAGCATTTCCCTGTCCCAGATCTTTCCTATAGGATTGTGCGGATTGCATAGAATCATCAGGCTTGTCTGCGGGTCGGCGAGTTTTTGCTCCAAGTCTGCAAAGTCCACGGAATATTCCCCGTCCTCATATAGAAGCGGGGACTCCAAAACTCTCCTTCCGTTATTTAAGATGGAGTTAAAGAATATATTGTATACGGGCGTCTGTATCAGCACGTTTTCCGCCGGCGTGGTGAGCTTTCTCACGGCGGAGGATATCGCGGGAACCACGCCGGTGCAGAAGATCAGCCAGTCGCGCTCTATCCTGAAGTTATGCCGCCTCTCCCACCAGTTTTGATAGGCCGCGTACCACTCCTTTGGCACCACTGAATAGCCGAAGACCCCGTGGTCAAGGCGTCTTTGCATCTCCTCGCGGATTTCCGGCGCAGTTTTAAAATCCATGTCGGCCACCCACATGGGAAGCTCGTTTTCACTAACGTCCCATTTCAGGCTGCCTGTCCCCCTCCTCTCCACGGGAGAGTCAAAATCATATCTCATCTCTTTTTTCCCCGCTTTCCCTTCGGCAGATTATCACTGTCTTCTCCGGGTCTATCCTGTCCTTTTGGATGATCAGTTCGCCGATATAGTCCGCCACTATCCTACCGCCGGAGGGGTTTATCACGCTGATTATCCCGCTATCTATCTCAGCGTCCACGGTGGAGTACTCGAAGGCGAGGTTGGTGTTTATCAGCTTGCAGTTTTTCATCACAAGGTTCTCTATATAACACATTCCCTGCAAACTCTCTATAGTGCAGTTTTCAAACGTAAGATTTTTCGAGTTCCAGCCGAGATACTCCCCGGAGATGAAACAGTCGCGGACCGTGACGTTCTCGCAGTTCCAGAATGCGTCCTTAGATAGCAGGCGGGAATTTGAGACCTCGACATTCCTTGCACCGTCAAACGGGTAGTTGCCATAGAGGGTTAGCCCATCAGCCCTTATGTCCTCGCAGTTCATGGCGAAGTAGTCCCCTCTCGCGACGATATTTTCAAGTTCGGCGTTCTTACAGCTCCAGAGCGTCTCAGCGGCGTTTGAGAACGAGACGTCCTTGAGCTTTAGCCCGTTACATCGGCGGAAATTTTTCGGCGCCTCTATCTGGCAGTTCTCCAGAGTTATATTGTCGGTATACCAGACCCCCGCGCGCGCCATATCGAACCAGACGCAATCTTTTGCATAGACGTCCTTGCAGTACCAGAGCGGGTATTTCCATTTGAACATGGAGCCGTAGAGCTCTATATTCCTCGACTCCTTCAGCGGGGACTCCCCGTCGGTGAAGATGGTATCCTCAATCCTCAGGTCTCTCTCCCCGAAAAGCGGTCTCTCTCCCACGTAATACCCGTTTTTTATCTCTCTCATTCTGAATTTATTCCTCGCTTTAGTTTAGTTTATTCAATAAGATGTGAGGGGATCTCTCGACCTCCTCACAAAATTCCCCGCTAAATTCCCTCAAAAACCCTCTATTTGCTGTGCTCCTCAAGCCAGCGGCTCGCACAGTGGGCGAGATACGCCGCGCCGATGGGCAGGACCTCCTCGTTAAACTGCACCTTCGGGTTGTGCGCGGGGTAGTCGCCCCGCTCGTCTAAGTACCCCGCAGACAGGTACATAAAGCAGCTCGGCACTCTCTCCGCTATCAGCGCGAAATCCTCGGATGCGCTTGCGGATATTCCGGGATAGCCCACGGCGTTTGGAATCGGCAGTTCCTGCATGAGGCCGACAACCTCCTCAGTAAGCTCTTTGTCGCAGACAAGCGTCGGCACAGAGGACGTAAAGACGAGTTCCGCACTGCCGCCAAAGACCTGCGCGGTAGTTTTCGTTACCTCATCCAGCCTCTTCAGAAGTTTCTCCCTAGCCTCTTTGCGGTTCGTGCGCATAGAGCCCTTCAGTACCGCGGTATCCGGGATTATGTTTGCGGCAGACCCGGCGGAAAACTGCCCGATGGTCAGCAGACAGGCGTCGCTTGGATTGCTCTCCCTGGCTATCAGCTCCTGCAGGGCCAGGTGGATATGGACTCCGATATTTATAGGGTCTATGGACTGGTGGGGATATGCCCCGTGGCTTCCCCTGCCCTTTATATGGATTTCAAACATATCTACAGAGAACATCATCGTCCCGCCGGCATTATACATGTAGGTTCCGATAGGAACCCTCCCCGGGCTTACGTGGTAGGCCATGGCGACGTCGGGTTTGGGATCTTCCAAAATCCCGTTCTCTATCATGTTCCTGCTGCCCTCAAAGGTCTCCTCCGCCGGCTGGAACATGAATTTGACGGTTCCCTTAAGCTTGTCCTCATCCTCTTTCAGCAGTTTCGCAGCGGTGAGGAGCATCGCGGCGTGAAAGTCATGGCCGCAGGTGTGCGCGGTCTCCCCTGTAGGGCAGGCAAACTCCAGCCCGCTCTCCTCGCCCATGGGAAGTCCATCCATGTCTGCGCGCAGAAGTATAACCCTCCCGCCGTGCCCAAGGGTCGCGGTGACGCCTTCCCCGCAGTCTTTGGGCGCAAGGCCGTATTCCGTAAGCTTTTTCATGACGTATTCTTTTCCAACCGGCATATGCAGACCCGCCTCGGCGTTCCTGTGCAGGTAGCGGCGGTTTTCTTTAAGTTCCTCGGTCAGGGCCTTCGCCCTCTCAAAATAATCCATAGTTCTTCCTCCTATACTAAGACAGATACGACTCTCTCAGAATATCACGGGAGAGGATGATGATGTTTTATCTCACGGCCCCTTTTCCCGCAAAAATCAAGACGAGAATGTCCATCACGGCCTCAATTATCAAGGTGATTCCGATAAACCTCCACAGCACGACCGTCCCCTCAAAGGGATTCGCAAGAATGATCACCGCGCAGACAATGGTGAGAACGGCGTCAATCACATGCAAAAACCATCTGCCTGTCTTCAGCCTCAGCGCATCCACAAACCACTGGACCTTATAGAGTCCGCTGAAAAGAATCACCACGCCATATACTATGGTCAGCACGGGGAAGGTGGAAACAAGCCAGGAAGGCTTCAGCGCAAGAAAGGCACCGCCTAAAAGCATCACCAGCCCCTTTACCAGCGTGGCCCTCAGGGAGGCCTCCATCGCGTCGGTACGGAAATACTCCACTATCTTCATTATTCCGGCAACCACAAGCGCGATGCCTAAAACTATGATGATACCCGAAGTAAAAGCCACGGGGTTCACCAAAAGCAGTATTCCGATAATCACCTCAAGCACGCATACCAAAATGACATTTGCGTTCCTTTTTAGAAAATCCAAAACAAAAACCTCCTCTCTTTGGTTTCTCAGGCTTATTTTAACCTATATTGGTCCGTTTAGTCAAGGAAAATCTTGGGGCAAATACCAAAGGGCAAAAAGGAGAGGCCTTACTCTTATCAAAAGGAGCCGCCCTGGCGGACGGCCCCTCTTATAAGCTCTTTTAAAAAATTGCCGGAATCAGTTGAGGAAGGTGACCTCGGTCTCCTTGTCGAAGAGGTGCATCTTGTTCAGGTCGAAAGCGATCTTGGAGTGGTCGCCGGCCTTCGCGGTGGAGGTGGGCTCGACACGGGCCGTGACAGCATTGCCCTCGCAGTTGAGGTACAGATAGGTCTCGGCGCCCATCAGCTCTGTAACTTCCACTTCGCACTCTACATGGGCCCCGCCAACCTTCTCGATGAAGTCGGGCTCGTCATGTACGTCCTCGGGACGGATGCCGAACACGACGTCCTTGCCGACATACTTCTCAATCTCGGTTCCCTGCGCCTTCTTGGGAGGAACCTTAAGCTTGCAGTTGCCAAAGCTCAGGGTGTAGTCGGAACCTTCCTTACCCAGTTTGGCGTCGATGAAGTTCATCTGCGGAGAGCCCATGAAGCCCGCCACAAACTCATTCACAGGATACTCGTACAGGTTCTGGGGGGTATCGACCTGCTGAATGAAGCCGTCCTTCATAACGACGATCCTATCGCCCATGGTCATGGCCTCGGTCTGGTCATGGGTGACGTAGATGAAGGTGGTGCCCAGTCTCTGATGCAGCTTGGCGATCTCGGTTCTCATCTGCGCACGCAGTTTAGCGTCCAAGTTGGAAAGCGGCTCGTCCAGCAGGAAGACCTTCGGGTCACGCACTATGGCACGTCCTAGGGCGACACGCTGACGCTGACCACCGGAAAGAGCGGCAGGCTTACGGTCCAGCAGGTGGGAGATGTCCAGAATCCTTGCGGCTTCCTCAACACGCTGCTTGATCTGATCCTTCGGGGTCTTGCGGAGCTTCAGACCAAAGGCCATATTGTCATAAACCGTCATATGGGGGTAAAGAGCGTAGTTCTGGAACACCATGGCGATATCCCTGTCCTTAGGGGCGATATCGTTGGAGAGAACGTCGCCGATGTACAGCTCGCCCTTAGAGATCTCCTCCAGACCGGCTATCATACGCAGGGTGGTGGACTTGCCGCAGCCGGAGGGACCGACCAGGATGATGAACTCCTTGTCCTCAATGTCCAGGTTAAAGTCCGTGACAGCGGTGACGCCGCCGTTATAGACCTTGTAGACATTCTTGAGGGTTACACTTGCCATAGAAATGACCTCCTAAAAATTTTTCTTGCGCCTTACACCGGCGCTCGCTTAATTTCAAGGTGATTATAACAAAAAAGTACGGTCCTGCCAATTCTTTATTTTAACAAAGTTTTGGGCCATCATTTATGGGAAATCTATAAAACCCAAAAAACCCAGGCCTTTTTTGTGCAAATCTTCCAAGAAAAATTTTAGAGAAAAACTTTCATCGCCTCTTCATTTGAGATTATTCTCGCGTCCCCCGCTTTTAAATCGGGGGGAAGTTTTAACTCTCCTATTGAAATTCTCTCAAGACTTAGGACGGTGTTTCCGGTAAAAGCGAAAAGTCTCTTCACCTCGTGAAATTTTCCCTCGCTTATCTCCACTTGGGCAAAATTTTTCTCCTTTGGTATGAGAATTGCTGGTGCGAAGTTTTCCCCGCCCTCTGAGATTCCCTTCGCAAAGATCTCTATATCCTCATCTGTAGCCGCCCGGCAGAGTTTTACGAGGTAGCGCTTTTTCACTCCGCTTTTGGGGGAGAGCATGCGATGGGCAAATTCCCCGTCATTTGTGATGAGCAGAAGTCCCGTACTGTCCTTGTCAAGCCTCCCCGCCGGGAAGAGTTTCGGCACAAGCATTTCCTTTGGCAAAATGTCCAGGACCGTCCGCTCTTTTCTATCCTCGGTGGCGCAGAGAACTCCCGCGGGCTTGTTCATGATTATATATGTATACTTCCGATAGATTACAGGTTTTCCATCCACATAAATCTTTGAAGTATCCGGGTCAACTTTGGCAGCGGGATCGGTTATCGCTAACCCGTCCAACGCGACCCTCCCGTCTCTGATGATCTTTGAGATTTCCTTTCTGCTTCCATACCCCTGCGAAGCGAGGATTTTGTCAAGGCGCTCCAAAAAATCCCTCCTTGTCATAGGTTGGGAAGAATGTCAAACGGTACAGGGACGTAAAAATCCGGCAAAGGTTTTTCCGCACAGGCTGTGAGAACGGTGCCGCTTTCTAATAGGAAGCTCCTCGTCTCTATTCCCTTTTCCGCAGATTTTAGACCTCCCGCGCCGTCTTCTGCGAAGGCAGCGCTTTTCGCACCGAAGGCCAGACCTTTGCCCGAGAGCTTCATCCTGCTCTCCTTTAAACTCCAGAGGAGGATAAAATTTTCCTCCCCGTATTTTTTTAGGTATTCCCGTTCTTCCACGGTACAGACCCTCTCTATCACGGAGGGCTTTACCGGTCTTCGGCGCTCGACGTCGCAGCCGACCTCGAAGGGAAAGAGAGCGCAGCATGCGATGTTTTCGGAATGGGAGAGGCTGAACTTTGCGGGGAAATCCACAAAATACGGCTTGCCGAACTCTCCGCGAAAGATCTCCGGTAGATAGTCAATTCCATACTCCCGCTTTAAGGCAAATTTCAAAAGCCTTCTGGCTGTCAGGCTCTCCTCTTTTTTTCCTCCGCTGTGAACAAACTCGCAATAATATATCATATTTTATATTTCTACACACTGGTTAGGAGCAAATTGAAAATAATTTTCACTCGCCGGTTGAGAGAAAATAAAAATTTTTCCACATGCTGACTAAGAGCGAAATGAAAATTATTTTTCTCGCCTGTTGAGAGAAAATTAAAAAAGGCTCTGGCATATAGCCAGAGCCTCTTACTTGCAAAATAACCCAACCCTTTTCAGAGATTAAGCCCTGGGATTTTTGATGGCGGCCTGGGCTGCGGCCAGTCTTGCTATCGGCACACGGTAGGGAGAGCAGGAGACGTAGGTGAGCCCCACATTGTGGCAGAACTCAATAGTCGTCGGGTCTCCGCCGTGCTCGCCGCAGATTCCCAGCACGATGTCGGGCCTGACAGCCTTGCCCTTTTCGCAAGCCATCTTGACAAGCTGCCCAACACCCTCCTGGTCCAGCCTTGCGAAGGGATCGTTCTCGTAGATCTTGTTCTCATAGTAGGCGCCAAGGAACTTTCCGGCGTCATCGCGGGAGAAGCCAAAGGTCATTTGTGTGAGGTCGTTCGTGCCGAAGCTGAAGAATTCGGCCTCCTCTGCGATCTTGTCGGCGGTAAGCGCCGCGCGCGGAATCTCGATCATCGTGCCGACCTTGTACTTGAGGTCTACGCCCGCTTCGGCGATTAGCTTGTCGGCGGTCTCGGTGACGGTCTTCTTGACAAATTTAAGTTCCTTTGCCTCGCCCACCAGCGGGATCATGATCTCCGGAACGATATGCCAGTCCGGATGAGCGTTGTTGACGTTGATAGCGGCCTTAATAACGGCCTCGGTCTGCATCTCGGTGATTTCGGGATAGGTGACGGCGAGACGGCAGCCGCGGTGGCCCATCATCGGGTTGAACTCGTGGAGACTGGAGATAATGGCCTTGATGTCGTCCACGGTCTTGCCCTGCGCTTCGGCCAGCAGCTCTATATCCTTCTCCTCTGTGGGGACGAACTCGTGAAGAGGCGGGTCAAGGAAGCGGATGTTCACATGCCTGCCTTCAAGAGCCTCATAGAGCTGCTCGAAGTCTCCCTGCTGCATGGGCTCCAGTTTGGCAAGGGCGGTCTTGCGCTGCTCCACCGTGTCAGAGCAGATCATCTCGCGGATGGCGGCGATGCGGTCGGGGTCAAAGAACATATGCTCTGTGCGGCAGAGGCCGATGCCCTCGGCACCAAACGCCACAGCCTGCTTCGCATCTCTCGGGGTGTCGGCATTCGTGCGGACCTCAAGCTGCCTGTATTTGTCAGAGAGCTCCATTATCCTGCCGAAATATCCGCCGGTTGTGGAAGCGGGAACGGTGGGGATGGCCTCGCCGTAGATGTTGCCGGTGGTGCCGTCTAAGGAGATGTAGTCGCCCTCATGGTAGATGCGGCCGTTTAGCTCGAACTGCTTATGCGCCTCATCCATCTTGATGGCACCGCATCCGGAGACGCAGCAGGTGCCCATGCCGCGCGCCACGACAGCAGCGTGGCTGGTCATGCCGCCACGGACAGTTAAAATGCCCTGCGCAAAGTTCATGCCCTCGATGTCCTCGGGGGAGGTCTCCAGACGCACCAGCACGACTTTCTCTCCGGCTTTGCCCTGCTCCACGGCGTCCTCGGCGGTGAAGACTATCTTTCCGCATGCGGCCCCGGGGGAGGCGGCGAGAGCGTTCGCTACCGGCGTGGCAGCCTTTAGGGCGTCCGGGTCAAACTGGGGATGCAGGAGAGCGTCAAGCTGCTTGGGGTCTATCATGAGGAGAGCTTCCTGCTCTGTCTTCATGCCCTCGTCTATCAGGTCGCAGGCGATCTTGATAGCGGCGTTGGCTGTACGCTTACCGTTTCTCGTCTGCAGCATGTAGAGATGGCGGTCCTCTATGGTGAACTCCATATCCTGCATGTCCTTGTAGTGGTTCTCAAGGGTGTCGCAGATCTTCACAAACTGCTCGTAGCACTCAGGCATGACCTCCTGCAGCTTAGCGATGGGCAGCGGTGTGCGGATACCGGCGACGACGTCCTCGCCCTGGGCGTTCATCAAAAACTCGCCCATAAGCTTCTTCTCGCCTGTGGCGGGGTCGCGGGTGAAGGCGACGCCGGTGCCGGAGGTATCGCCCATATTGCCAAAGGCCATCATCTGGACATTGACAGCGGTGCCCCAGCTGTAGGGGATCTCGTTCATGCGGCGGTAGACATTCGCGCGGGGATTGTCCCAGGAGCGGAAGACGGCCTTTACGGCGCCCATAAGCTGCTCTTTGGGGTCGTCGGGGAAGTCTACGCCGATCTTCTCCTTATACTCTGCCTTAAACTGCTCTGCCAGCTCCTTGAGGTCCTCGGCTGTGAGCTCGGTATCCATGGTGACGCCGCGCTTTGCCTTCATCTCGTCGATGAGCTGCTCGAAATACTTCTTGCCGACCTCCATCACAACGTCGGAATACATCTGGATAAACCTGCGGTAGCAGTCGTAAGCCCAGCGCGGATTGCCGGACTTTTTCGCCATAACCTCGACGACTTCCTCGTTTAATCCGAGGTTTAAGATGGTATCCATCATGCCCGGCATGGAAGCCCTTGCACCGGAACGCACAGAGACGAGAAGCGGATTCTCCTTGTCCCCGAACTTCTTACCGGTTATCTCCTCCATCTTGCCGACATACTCCATGATCTGCGCTTGGATCTCGGGGTTTATCTGCCTGCCGTCCTCATAGTACTGGGTACAGGCCTCCGTGGTGATGGTGAAGCCCTGAGGGACGGGCAGACCTAAGTTGGTCATCTCGGCCAGATTGGCGCCCTTGCCGCCCAGGAGTTCTCTCATGTTCTCATTGCCTTCGCTGAAAAGGTACACATACTTGTGGCCCATGGGAATTACCTCCTCTAGAATTTTCTCAGCGTATCATAGCCGCCTTTTATATTATGTCCAAAGACGGCGGGCACACCGCCTCTCGGCAGACCTGCCCGTCTAGAATTATAGCAAACATTTCCAAAAAAATCCATACCTAAAAGCAAGAAAAAAGAAAATTTTCTAAATCCTGCAAATATCCTTGCGAAAAGATAAAATCTGTGGTAAAATAAGGCCATACGTATAAAATGCGGGAGAATGGCATTTTTGCAGGTCGGGAGGGTTTCGAGGCTCTTTTTCACTCAAATCAAACCGTCCCTTCGCCCCTCCCGGTTAAATCTATGAAGGGAGGAAAAACAGTGGAACCCAGTATACTGCAGGTGGTGCTGATGGGACTCATCACAGTATTCGTGGTACTAATCTGCCTCATTGTCCTCATCAAGATCCTAGGCGCCATAATGGTAAAGGTCAAGGGAAATGAAGCCCCGGCCCCTGTGAAAGCTCCGGCTCCCTCCGCTCCGGCGAACGCCGTTCCGGCGAATGCCGCGGCGAGCGAGAACAGGGGAGAGCTTGTCGCGGCTATCTCGGCGGCCATCGCGGAGGAGATGGGAACCGACCCCGCGCATTTGCGCATCCACTCAATCCGCAGGGTATAGGCTTGAGATTCTGTTTTTGCATTCCCGCGAGGGAAAAAGCCAAACTTTCACGAAGATTTGGGTAGCGGAGAATTCCGCCAACCAATGCCGGAGTGAATCGGCAGAAGTTTAAATTTTATAGGAAAGGGTTTTCTGTATGAAAAAGTATCGCGTAAACGTAAACGGCACGAACTATGAGGTAACCGTGGAAGAGGTTACCGGAGAGGCGGTACCGGTGGCCGCTGCGGCTCCGGCCCCGGCTCCCGCGCCAGCTCCCGCCCCGTCAGTAACCCCGGCGCAGGCCGGAGCAGGTGAGGAGATAACCGCGCCGATGCCCGGGACCATTCTGGACGTCAAGGTCACGGCAGGGCAGACGGTGAAATCCGGGGATGTGCTGATGATCCTTGAGGCCATGAAGATGGAAAACGAGATAATGGCGCCGCACGACGGCACTGTCACCTCGGTCTCCATAACGAAGGGCGCCACTGTTGAGAGCGGAACACTCCTCTGCACGCTGGCTTAAAGCTGCGGGCAGGTAGAATTTCTGGTAAAGGAGTGTTTAGCTTAAATGGAAGCAATTCAAAATTTCCTCAGAAGCACCGGCTTTGTCGCCTTGGCGGAGGACCCTCTGTGCCTTGTGATGATCGCCATTTCCTGCGTGCTCCTGTACCTTGCCATTGTAAAGAAGTTTGAGCCGCTGCTGCTTTTGCCCATAGCCTTCGGCATGCTGCTTACAAACCTCCCCGGCGCTGATATGTACCACGCTGAATATTTTGCCGACGGTGCAATAAACTGGGCAGAGCTTGGCACGGGGCACGGCGGGCTGTTGGACTATCTCTATCTCGGCGTCAAGCTGGGGATTTACCCCTGTCTCATCTTTGTGGGCGTCGGTGCCGGTACGGATTTCGGTCCGCTTATCGCCAACCCTAAGACCCTGCTTCTAGGCGCGGCTGCGCAGCTTGGCATTTTCGTCACCTTTATAGGCGCGCGGCTTCTGGGCTTCTCCGGAGCAGAGGCCGGATCTATCGGCATAATCGGCGGTGCTGACGGACCCACCGCTCTATATACGACGGCGAGGCTTGCCGCACATCTGTTAGGGCCAATCGCTGTGGCTGCATATTCCTACATGGCACTGGTACCGGTCATTCAGCCTCCCATAATGAAGCTGCTCACCACCAAGGAAGAGCGCAAGATCAAGATGAAGCAGCTGAGACCCGTATCAAAGACCGAGAAGATCCTCTTCCCGATCATCGTCACCATCTTTGTCTCGCTGATGGTTCCCTCCGCGGCCCCGCTGGTTGGCTGCCTGATGCTTGGAAACCTCATGAGGGAGACGGGCGTCGTGGAGCGCTTAAACAAGACCGCGCAGAACGAGCTTATGAATATCGTCACCATCTTCCTTGGAATCTCCGTTGGCGCCACCGCAACGGCAAAGAACTTCCTCAACTTGCAGACTCTGGAAATTCTCGCCATGGGCGTTGTGGCATTCGGCTTCGGCACGGCGGGCGGCGTACTGCTGGCGAAGTTCATGAACCTCTTCAGCAAGGAGAAGATAAACCCGCTCATCGGCTCTGCGGGTGTTTCAGCCGTACCGATGGCGGCAAGGGTTTCCCAAGTGGTTGGGCAGAAGGAAGATCCCTCCAATTTCCTGCTAATGCATGCGATGGGCCCCAATGTTGCGGGGGTTATAGGCTCTGCCGTGGCTGCGGGCGTGCTGCTTGCCCTCTTTGGCTGATTTTAGGAGGAGTGATTTATGGCTAAAAATCCCTTAAAGATAACAGACACAATTTTGAGAGACGCCCACCAGTCCCAGGCCGCCACGAGGATGAGGACCGAGGATATGGTGCCGATCCTCCCGGTGCTGGATTCCATCGGCTACTGGTCGCTGGAGTGCTGGGGCGGTGCCACGTTTGACGTCTGCATGCGCTTCCTTAAGGAGGACCCTTGGGAGAGGCTGCGCACGCTTAAAAAGGGCCTGCCGCACACAAAACTGCAGATGCTTTTGCGCGGGCAGAACCTTTTGGGCTACCGTCATTATTCCGACGACGTGGTGGAGGCATTCTGCAAGAAATCCATAGAGAACGGCATAGATGTGGTCAGGGTCTTTGACGCCCTCAACGATCCCAGGAATATCGAGGCCCCGATGAGATATATCAAGGAGTACGGCGGAATTGCCGAGGCCTGCATAAGCTATACGCAGAGCCCTGTGCATAACGAGGACTACTTCGTAAGGCTTGCCGTGCAGCTTGAGAAGATGGGGGCCGACACCATCGCCATAAAGGATATGGCGAACCTCCTGCTGCCGTATGACGCCTACAGCCTTGTCAAAAAGTTAAAGGAGAACGTTGGGGTGCCGATCCACCTGCATACCCACAACACCACAGGCACCGGCGACATGACGAACCTGATGGCGGCGCAGGCGGGTGTGGACATTGTGGACTGCGCGTTAAGCCCGCTTGCTAACGGCACGTCCCAGCCCGCAACAGAATCTCTTGTCGCCACCCTTCAGGGGACAGAGCGCGATACCGGTCTCAGTTTGGAGAAGCTCTCCGAGGCGGCAGAGCATTTCCGGAATGTTGCGGCTAAGCTTGACATCGACCCCAAGGTCCTGCGGGTTGACACAAACACCCTGCTCTATCAGGTTCCGGGAGGAATGCTCTCCAACCTAATATCACAGCTAAAGCAGGCGAACGCCTCTGACAAATACTATGATGTGCTAAAAGAGATTCCGAACGTGAGGAAGGATTTTGGCTATCCACCCCTAGTCACGCCGACAAGCCAGATTGTGGGTTCGCAGGCCGTTATGAACGTCCTTGCGGGAGAGCGCTACAAGATGGTCCCCAAGGAGTCCAAAGGACTTTTGCGCGGTGAGTACGGGCAGCTTCCCGGGGAGGTAAACGAAGAGGTAAGACGCAAATGCATTGGTGACGATGAGGTTATCACCTGCCGTCCTGCCGACCTCATCGAGCCGGAGATGGACAAGCTCCGCGCTGAGTGCAAGGAGAAGGGGCTTGGCCACAGCGAGGAGGACGTTCTAAGCTATGCCCTGTTCCCGGCTGTCGCCGAGACTTTCCTGAGAGAGAGGGACAAACCCAAGCAGGAAGAGACTCCAAAGCCCGCGCCCGTACCGGAGGACCCGAATAAGGTCCATGTCCTGGTTGTAGAGGATCTCACAGGCGGGAATTTCTGAATATCCGTAATCACCGGCCGGCGGGTTCTCCGCCGGCCGTTCACTGTTATAGTATACTCAAGAAAAGCCGGAAAATCGCTTTGAATTTCAAGTTTTATCGCTAATTTAACTTGAAAACTTTTAAAGAATATGGTAGACTTTACTAAAATATCAGCCGAAAGGGGCTATATCCATGGCAAGAAAATTCGTATGTACAAAGGATTATCCCGTGGTTTCCACCACTGCCGGGAAGCTGCGCGGTTTTGAGCTGGACGACCTCTTCATCTTTTACGGTGTCGAATACGCCTACGCGGACCGCTTTGAGGCGCCGAAGCCCGTAAAACCCTGGGAGGGGATTAAGGACGCGCTCTCCTACGGTTTTGTCTGTCCGCTAGAGCATCAGGAGACGCCCAACGGCGAGCTGCTGGTACCCCACCGCTACTGGCCTGTAAGCGAGCACTGCCAGAACCTGAATATCTGGACCCCGTCTCTCTCTCCAGAGGCGAAAAAGCCCGTGCTGGTCTGGCTGCACGGCGGCGGGTTCTCTGCGGGCTCTGCCATAGAGCAGCAGGCATATGACGGTGAGAATATGAGCAAGCTGGGAGACGTGGTCGTCGTCTCCGTCAACCACAGGTTAAACGTCCTGGGCTATCTCGATATGGAGCCCTTTGGCGAGAAGTACAAAAATTCCTGCAACGCCGGCAACGCGGACCTTGTCGCCGCTTTGCAGTGGATACACGAGAATATAGAGAACTTCGGGGGAGATCCCGGTAATGTGACGCTCTTCGGGCAGTCCGGCGGCGGCATGAAGGTCTACACCCTCATGCAGACCCCCTCGGCGGACGGGCTCTTCCATAAGGGCATTATAGAGAGCGGCGTTCTGGGCAATATCTTTGGCGCGGAAAAGAAGCCCGACGGCAAGCCGATAGTCCTCGCAATGCTCAAAGAGCTTGGGCTTACCGAAAAAGACGCGGATAAGCTCGCGACAATCCCGTATACCGACCTTGCTGCCGCCTATGATAAGGTAGTTCCCGCGCTGCGTGAAAAGGGCTTATACACCGGCAGTTCCCCCGCGCCGAACGATTTCTATGTTGGCGACCCGAGGGAGGTAGGTTTTACAGAGCATGCCAAGACCATCCCTGTGATAGTCGGCTCCGTCTTTGGAGAGTTTGCCTTTGCCCCCGGCGTTCCCACGCACAATGACCTCACCGAAAAGGAGAAGGAGGCCCTCATAGAAAAGAAGTTCGGCTCTCACACCCCAAAGCTCATAGAGCTCTACAAAAAGGCCTGGCCCGGCAAGGACCTCACCGGTCTGCTGGTTCTGGATACCATCTTCCGCATTCCCTCAAAGGAATTTATAGAGTGCAAGGCAAAATGTCCGGAGAGCCCGACCTATTCCTATCTCTTCGCATTCGAATCGCCGTATGACGGGGGGAAGGCTGCCTGGCACTGCAGCGAGATCCCGTTTGTGTTCCACAATACCCAGATGGTTCCAACCCTGAACGTCCCCGGCGTCTCTGACGAGCTTGAGGATAAGATGTTCGGCGCCTGGATCTCCTTCGCGAAGACCGGTAATCCCTCCACGCCCGGCCTTCCCCAGTGGAACCCCTGCAAGCCCGGAGAGGAGAATGTCATGGTGTTTGATGAGAACTGCGAGGTCCGCACAAACTTTGATGCCGAGCTCATCGAGCTTCTGGATAAGGCCGCCCCTCCGTTCTCCTTCTTCTCCGCCGACGAACCCATCCAGCACTAGCACCTGGCACCTGGCGGTGCGGGCCGTTTCGCGAGTGCGGACGAGATACAATCGCAGGTAAGCATGCCCGCGTTAAAAATTTCGTTAAGCTAAGG
>CAZRQD010000004.1:49344-57664 GCA_964602365.1 uncultured Acutalibacter sp.
AATCTCTTGCTGTTAATTTGCAAAAGAGACGGGAGCCTCAAATGGCTCCCGTCTTATTTTAGTCCACCGCCGGGCTTGCCCGCATGGCGAGAATGGTTTTCTCAAAAAGTTCATCCAGCTCCCAGCCCAGCATCTCAGCCCCCTGCCGGATTATATCCCTGGAACAGCCCGCGGCGAATTTTTTGTCCTTGAATTTCTTCTTAAGGCTGCTGACCTCTAAATCGCTTACGCTCTTGGAGGGCCGCATGACGGCCGCCGCTCCGATAAGCCCCGTCAGCTCGTCCACGGCGAAGAGGACCTTTTCCATCTCCTCCTCCGGTCTTACATCAGAGCAGATTCCGTAACCGTGGCTTGTCACCGCATGGATGAACCGCTCATCCACGCCCATTTCCTCCAAGATCTCCCTCTCCTTCTTGCAGTGTTCCTCAGGGTACATCTCAAAGTCCAGGTCGTGCAGTATGCCGACGGCCTCCCAGAAATCACTCTCATCGCCGTAGCCCAGGTCGTTTGCGAAATATCTCATCACGTCCCCGACTATCCTGCCGTGCTTTAGGTGAAACTCACCTTTATTGTATTCGCTCAGCAGTTTCCATGCCTCTTCTGGTGTAGGTATCATTTTAGGCTCCTTTCCCATACGATGGTAAATTTCACACCGCATATCGCATTTTGGTATGCGATGGCATACGATGGTATTCTTTGGTATATGCGGCATACGATGGTATGCTATGGTATACCATGGTATATGATGGTATATAATGGTATACGATGGTATGCGATCGCATGATTCGCATCTAGACGTTGAACCGGAAGAGTACGACATCGCCGTCGCGCATGACGTAGTCTTTTCCCTCAGAGCGCACAAGCCCTTTGTCCCTTGCCGCAGTCATAGAGCCGCACTCCATCAGGTCCGCGAAACTTACGACCTCCGCGCGGATAAATCCCCTCTCAAAATCCGTGTGGATTTTCCCGGCCGCCTGCGGAGCTTTTGTTCCCTTCTTTATGGTCCATGCCCTCACCTCGTCTTTACCGGCAGTGAGGAAGGACATCAGCCCCAGCAGGTCATAGCAGGCGGCAATCAGCCTGTCCAGTCCGGACTCGCTAAGGCCAAGGTCATTTAAAAACAGCTCCCTCTCCTCCGGCTCTAGAGAGGCTATCTCGGCCTCCGTCTCCGCGCAGATCGGCACGACGGCCGCGTTTTCCCTCTTAGCGTATTCCTTAACGGTTTCAAACCGCCTGTTTTCATCCAGGCCGGATTTAAAATCCTCTTCGCTCATATTCGCGACGAAGATGATAGGCTTGCTTGTTAGCAGGGAGAGTTCAGAGAGCAGCTGCGCCTCCTCATCATCGCACGGGACGCTCCTTGCGGAATGTCCCGCCTCCAGCTCTTTTTGCAGGCGCTCGTAAAAATCTATGGCTGTCTGGAACTTCTTGTCAGCCTTCAATGATTTTTTTGCGCGGTCTATTCTCCGCGAGAGCACCTCCAGGTCAGAGAGTATCAGCTCCAGGTCCACAGTCTCTATGTCTCTTGCGGGGTCAACGCTCCCCTCCACGTGGATTACGTCCCCGCCCTCAAAACATCTCACGACATGGACTATGGCGTCCACCTCCCTGATATGCGAGAGGAATTTATTTCCCAGCCCCTCGCCCTTAGAGGCCCCCTTAACTAGACCCGCTATATCCACAAATTCCACCGTGGCGGGGGTAAGTTTGTTGGGCTCGTACATCTCATACAGGGCGTCAAGGCGCTTGTCCGGCACTGCCACAACGCCGACGTTCGGCTCTATTGTACAGAAGGGGTAGTTCGCAGCCTGCGCACCCGCATTTGTGATGGCATTGAAGAGCGTACTCTTGCCCACGTTGGGCAGGCCAACTATTCCAAGCTTCATCGGATATCCCAGCTTTCCGCATCATTTATGGTATGCTATGGCGCTCCATAGCTACAGTCTGAAATCGAAGGTCAAATCCAGCCAGTCAATCGCCATGCCAACCCACCGTCCAAGGTACGGGTCAGCGGTCTCCATGGTCTCGGCCGTGGCGGTCGCGACGCCGTGGCCCCCGTAGGGAAAGATATGCGCCTCAAACGGGATCTTATTTGCGCTTAGCGCCAGGGCGAACCGCAGGGTATTCTCCACAGGGACGGCATCGTCCGCCGCAGTGTGCCAGAGGAACGCCGGGGGAGTGCCCTCCCCGACATGCTCCGGAAGGCTAAAATATCTGTATTTTTCGCTTCCCGGCTCGGCGCCGCTTACATTTCTGATGGATAACTCGTGGGTAAACTCATCCGCAAGCAGTACGGGGTAGCCCAAGATCATGGCGTTTGGCCTGTTTATGCCTCCCCGGTTATCGTAGGTTTTCAGAAATTCCAGATCGTTCCACAATACCCCCAGCGACGCCGCCAGATGGCCTCCCGCGGAAAACCCGCAGACCGCTATTTTATCACGGTCCACCCGGTATTCCGGCGTCTCGCGGATTATCCTGAAAGTCTCTGAAAGCTCTCTAAGCGGGAGGAAATCCCCGGCATTTTCCCCCACCGAATAGCTGAGGACAAAGACGTTATATCCCCTCGCAAAAAACTGCAGGGCCACGGGCTCCCCCTCTCTGAGAGATACAAAGGCATATGCCCCGCCGGGGCAGACGACCACCGCGGGGAAAATCTCCCTTGGCTTTTGCATTTCCCAGACGGGAGTGTGCAGATAGCAGTCCACCCTGGCCGTGGAGCCCGGCAGGGGGTTAAAGGTCTTAAGTTCCATAAATTCTCCTCTTTCCAAACCAACTCTCTATGCCTTCAGTATACCCCAGCGGTTGGGTTTTCGCAAGGCCTTTTGGGGTCAATAGTGCCTTACAAGGGCGGCAAATCCAAAATTTTATAAGAACTCACAAAATTTAGCGCTTAAATTCGTCAGTTTTAACAAAGGAAATTCTATCCGAAATGTGGTAAAATACCAATGGCTAACTGAAAATCGAAAGGAAGGATCAGACGGATGGCAGGCAAGCTCTCAGCTTTCTTTGGCGCACAGGACATGACGCAGGGCAGTCCCATGTCAAATATTGTCAGGTTCTCAATTCCATTGCTGATAGGAAACCTGGCGCAGCAGCTCTACTCTACCGTAGATTCCATCGTTGTGGGACATTATGTTGGGGACGGCGCCCTGGCGGCCATTGGCACCAGCAGCCCTATAATCAATCTGCTGCTTGTGCTGTTTATGGGCGTTTCGGTTGGGGCAAGCATTATGTCCTCGCAGTTTTTTGGCGCGGGGGACAAGGATACGCTGTCAGAGACCGTGGGTACGACCATAACCGCCACTTTTCTGACCACTTTGATGGTCATGATAGTGGGTCCGCTAATCGCGAGACCGGCTCTCAGGCTTCTCGACACCCCGGCGGAGATCTTCGAGGATACCGTCACCTATGTGACGATCCTGTTTGCGGGTATGCTTGGAAGCGCGTATTACAATATAATTTCAGGCGTGCTGCGCGGACTTGGCGATTCCGTGATGCCGCTGATCTTCTTGCTGATCACCTGCGGACTCAATATCATCCTTGACGTCTGGTTCGTCGCCGGGTTCAAGATGGGTGTCGCGGGCGCCGCATGGGCGACGATCATAGCGCAGTTTATCTCGGGGATTCTCTGCGTCTACAGGCTTTTGCATATGAAGGACATTCTCCACGTTAAGCCCAAGATGCTGATTCCCAAAAAGAACCTGCTTTCAAGGCTGGTCCGCTTGGGCCTGCCCAGCGGCATAACCCAGGCCATATTCTCGCTGGCGATGGTAGTCGTACAGTCTTTGACCAATTCCTACGGGACGATCGTGATTGCGGCAAACACCGCTGTCACGCGCGTGGACGGTTTCGCCATGATGCCGAACTTCACTTTTGGCACCACAATGACCACCTACGCCGGACAGAATATCGGCGCGGGCAGGATGGACAGGGTTGAGAAGGGGACAAAGAGCGGGCTCATCCTGGGCGTGGGCGTCTCTTCCGTGCTGGTCGCCATACTGCTCCTCTTCGGCAAGAACCTCATCTACCTCTTCACCGACACGCCGGAGGTGATCCAGCTTGGCATGAGGATGCTGGACATCCTCGCCCCGGGCTATATAGCAATGTCCGTGACGCAGGTCCTCTCAGGCGTAATGCGCGGCGCCGGCGATACCATGACCCCAATGTGGATCTCGCTGATCACCACCGTAGTCGTGCGTGTGCCGCTGGCCTACGGGCTGGAGTTTTTCACCCGTCCCGAGGGCGGCGAGATGGGTTCCGGCTCACCTGACCCGCTGTTTATCTCTCTTCTGATCTCCTGGGTTATGGGCGCCGTCATCACCGCGATAGTCTACTTTAAGGGATCGTGGAAGAAGAAGATTACGGCGGTACCTGCCGGAGAGGTTGACGTCGAGTAGCCGCAAAAAAATGAAAATGCAAGTGAAATTAGGAGAAAATGAAAATGAAAAAGGATTTAGGAGTACAGCCATATCTCTTCCCGATGCCGACCTATATGATAGGGACTTACAACGGTGACGGGACAGTGGACGTGATGATGATGGCCTGGGGTGGAATCTGCGCGGAGAACATGGTCGCGCTGAACCTTGAGGCCGACCACAAGACAGTCGCGAATATCCGTGCGCGCGGGGCCTTTACCCTTGCCGTCCCGGGGACCGATACCATAGCCGCTTCAGACTTCTTCGGCATTGCAAGCTCTAACAAGATGGCGGACAAGTTCGAGCGCACCGGTCTTCACGCAAGCAAGAGCGCCCGCGTGGACGCGCCGG
The DNA here is from genome assembly GCA_964602365.1 of uncultured Acutalibacter sp. Taxonomy (GTDB): domain Bacteria; phylum Bacillota; class Clostridia; order Oscillospirales; family Acutalibacteraceae; genus Acutalibacter. Next base: position 54,111 of record CAZRQD010000004.1, read on the forward strand.
TCATAGAGGAATATCCCCTGACCTTGGAATGCACTGTCGAGAAAATTGAGGACGAGCCCTACGGGCTGAGAATCCTTGGCAGGATAGTAAACGTCCTGGCCGATGAGGACGTGCTGGACGAAAAGGGAAAGATAGACGCGGGAAAACTAAACGCCTTCGCCTTTGACCAGATGAGAAACGGCTATTACGCCATTGGGGAGAAGGTAGGCCAGGCTTGGCATACCGGTGCCGGGCTGATGAAAAAGTAGCCTAAATTTCCCCTATCCCCGCGCGGCTGCCCGGCGGGGATAATTTTCCGGAATTTTTGCGCGAAAACTGAAAAATCGGTGTGGACTTTCGCGGGAAAGTATGTTATAATACGTATATATCCTCTTGTGGTAGCTCAAAATTTTTAGGGAGGAAATTCATATGAAAAGACTGCTCTGTATTTTGCTGGCCATTTTATGTCTGGCTGCGGTTTTCGCCGGATGTAATAAGAACAAGGAAAATGATCAGGATAAAGATAAGGAACAGGAACAGTCGTCAAGTGCTGCGCTTCCCAGCATTGCGCCTTCCCCCACCTCTTTATTTGTCCCCACGCCCGAGCCCAAGGCCTATTTGGCAGATGTCAAGGCAGACGGCGGGCTGAATGTCCGCGCGGCACCCTCAACGGATGCCGAGATTCTTGGCCTGGTTGACGACGGCGGAACCCTTCCGCTGCTAAAGGAGACGCCCTCGGATAACTGGTATCAGGTGGAGTATAACGGCGAGACCGCCTATGTCTTCGGGGATTTTGTGACCGTGCGCGAGGTGACTCTTTCAGAATACAATAAGGTAAGGGGAGTCGATGAGGAGACCAATAGCGGCGCCTCCGCGGGGAGAGGCGATACCTCCTCCGCTGCGGGGGAGAGCCCTGCGCCGGGTGAATCCGGTGTATCGGAGCCCTCGACTCAGCCCACAGCTTCACCGACCTCCACTCCGTCTTCCGGTATCGCGGTCCAGGACGGAGAGTAGAGATAAGACCGTATAAAGAGGCAGAGCCTTTTTAGAATATCAAAAATAATGGGAGGAATTTAGTATGAAAAAGTTCGTCTGTTCTGTATGCGGATATGTCTATGAGGGGGATAACCCTCCAGAGAAATGCCCTGTCTGCGGCGCCCCTGCTGATAAATTTGTCGAGCAAAATGACGATATGACTTGGGCAAGCGAGCATGTAGTGGGTGTGGCGCAGGGTGTTGATCCTGAAATCGTGCAGGGCCTGCGCGAGAACTTCCAGGGGGAGTGCACCGAGGTCGGGATGTATCTCGCTATGGCGCGCGTAGCTCATCGCGAGGGATATCCGGAGATAGGTCTCTACTGGGAGAAGGCCGCCTATGAGGAGGCCGAGCATGCCGCGAAGTTCGCAGAGCTCTTGGGAGAGGTTGTCACCGACAGCACGAAAAAGAACCTTGAGATGAGGGTTGAGGCCGAGAACGGTGCCACCGCCGGCAAGACTGCCCTTGCGAAGAAGGCCAAAGAGCAGGGTCTGGACGCCATCCACGACACTGTCCATGAGATGGCTAGGGACGAGGCAAGGCATGGCAAGGCCTTCAAGGGCCTGCTGGAGAGGTATTTCAAGTAAGGGGGTAATTCAGATGAAAAAATATGTCTGTAAAATCTGCGGCTGGGTCTATGACGAGGCGGAGCAGGGCGTAAAATGGGAAGATCTCCCCGAGGATTTCGCCTGTGAGCTCTGCGGGGCCGGCAAGGATGACTTCGAGGAAGTCGAGGAGTAAGAGATAAAAATAGGGGGCCGTTTACCTAAGCGGCCCTCTTTTGATGCCATAGCGGCGGGACTTTCCCGCCTTATTTCTTTCTGTTTCCGATCTTTGTCATTAGCACGACTATCAGGGCTATGAGAATCATCACGACAAAGATGCCAAGCATTCCCTTGCCCATGATGCCCAGAGCCTGAAGGACGTTGTCCATGTTGATGCCGGAACTTATGAATGTGACGGTAGGCCCGTCAGCGCCGCCGATAATTCCGATGGAGTCAAGAAGTCCCGGTAAAATCGTATTTAGCATTTACCTCTCCCCCCGTCTACATGAAAAATCCAAGTACTATACCGCCCGCCACTGCAGAGGCTATCTGCCCAGAGACGTTTGCGCCGACGGCATGCATTAGCAGGTGGTTCTGGTTATTTTCAGCGATACCCAGCTTCTCTATAACCCTAGCAGACATCGGGAAGGCAGAGATTCCCGCGGCGCCGACCATCGGGTTCACCTTGTTCTTGCTGAAAAGATTTAATACCTTTGCGAACAGTACCCCGCCGATCGTATCAAATACGAACGCAAAGAGGCCCAATGCCATAATCATCAGGGTCTGCCAGGTGACGAAGCGCTCTGCCTTCATGGAGAAGGAGATCGTGATTCCCAAAAGCAGGGTCACGAGGTTCGCAAGCTCGTTCTGCGCCGTCTCAGAGAGGCGCTTCAGCACGCCGCACTCCCTTAAGAGGTTTCCAAACATCAGGAAACCCACCAGCGACACGGAGGCAGGGGCAACCAGCCCGGCAGCGAAGGTGACGACTATCGGGAAGAGAATCCTCACGGTCTTGCTAACAGTCGCGGGGCGGTAGGTCATCTGGATGGCGCGCTCTTTCTTGGTAGTGACGGCCTTAATGGCTATGGGCTGGATAATCGGCACAAGTGCCATATAGGAATACGCCGCCACGGCTATCGCGCCGATAAAGTTAGAGTGGAGTACGAGAGATACCAGCAGGCTTGTGGGTCCGTCGGCCGCGCCTATGATTCCGATGGAGACCGCGTCCTTAAGGTCAAAGCCCAAAAGCGTCGCGAGAACTATGGTGAGGAAAATCCCAAACTGTGCCGCCGCGCCGAAGAGAAACATTTTGGGGTTGGAGAGCAGCGGACCGAAATCAATCATCGCGCCTATACCGATGAAGAGCAGGAGGGGAAACGCCTCTGAAGCCTCTATTCCGACCTCGTACAGCCATTGAATTATGCCGTGGGTCTCTCCCACGCCCTCCATCGTCTGGTTAAGCACACCGGAAAAGGGCAGGTTTACCAAGATTGCGCCGAAACCCATCGGCAGCAGGAGAGACGGTTCATAATCCTTTTTAATCGCAAGCCAGATCAGCGCCCCGCCCACGGCATACATGACCACCTGCTGCCATGTGATGCTTAGCAGGCTGTTCCACAAAAAATCCATGCCAATGCTTCCTTTCTTGAGAGCTGAAACGGCCGGTAAAGAAAAGACCAGCCATGCGCAAAATACGCAATGGTCTGGTCGTTTAATGCTAATCCAAAGCGGCTCTCCGCTCGGTGATTGTTGAATTAGCTACGGTTCCCCGCCGACTACTCCCCAATTTGGCTTCAGTTTATCACGGGAGTTATCTCTTGTCAAGCAAAAGCCGAGGATTTTGAAAGAAAGCCGCGAAAAAGGCAAAAAACTCTTGCGGATTTTTAAATCTTAAAGTATAATATCAAAGAAATGCGGGTATGGCGGAATTGGTATACGCGCTGGATTTAGGTTCCAGTGGGAAACCATGCAGGTTCAAGTCCTGTTACCCGCACCA